>JAJYYI010000059.1:0-42527 GCA_021801125.1 Deltaproteobacteria bacterium
TTTTCGCGCGCGCCTTGGACGTCGCCGTAAAAGTCGTCGAGAAGGTCGTACGCCGCTGGCGCCAGTTCGCGCGTGCAAGCCGCGGCGATAAGCGTTGCCTCAGCGGCATCGCGCGGGCTGACATCAAGGGACACGGCATAACTCGGCGCAACCCCGCGCGCTGCCACCAGGATTGTCGTCGCCGGCCGCCGGACCGACTCGATCATCGCGCTCACGTCTTGGAAGTAGTCGAAGGCCGGGCTCGGATCGCATTCGGCGAAATCGAGCGCCAACGTGAGCCTGCGGACCCCAAGTCTGAACGCCTCATTGAGAGCAACGCGCAGCCCTTCGCACTGGCCAAGGCCGTGCCATAGCGGCGCCTCTCGCTTACGCCCGCCGAGCTCGCGGGCCAAGCTCTCCAAAAGCGCGGCCTCCAGATGCAAAGGCTTCTCGCTCGCCGACAGGTCCAACGCAAGCGCCAGGTGGCGCTCCTCGTCCATGGAACGCGCTCCGGCCTTTCGTTCGAGCGTCAATACGTAGTTGAGGAAATGAGTTTTCCCAATGCCCTGCGCGCCGCCGATCCAGAAAAGAGCGCCGCTGCGGGAACCCGAATGCCGATTAACCGCATCCCATGCGCGCGTGGCCGAAGCGGTCAGCACATAACGGCTCACCGTCTCCGCGTCAGGCTCGGCCCGGAGCTGCATGCGCTCGGGAACGGGCGGCAAAAGCCGAAGCAATGAATGAAGCGGCGGGAGCGTCAGCTTCTTTTTAGGATCCACGAGGTAAGTTTAACACGCACGATAATGAAGAATACTAGTCACAAAGAGAAATCGAATTTCACTAAAGCCTGTCGACCGCAGAACAGTGAACCCGCTGTTTTTTACTATCATTAGCTGTCATCCGATAATGCAAAGCGCTGTATCATTCTGTTCTCTGGTATTAAGCGTATGCCGGAGTTGCGGACGGCGGCTGGGTCAACCTGTAGCTGTGCTCGGAATGCCGCGGTCTTAGAAGCAATGGCGTCATTGCGAAGCGGAATCTTAGCGTAGAAAGTTCTTTCCAAAAGTACCTAACGAAACTCAGGTTTCCAAATCGCTACGGCGACGCAGCGCGGCGAGCCACCGTTTATGGAGCGACTCCAGGTCGATCTCTCCCCACACCCCCTTTGCTTGCGGGGCGATGGCACGGATATGAGAGAACGCGCTTTCTAGCACGCCAAGCGCGCGATGCGCGCGCGACGATCGGTCGGCTCCGTTGTCGCGGAAGGCTTGCAGGTAATCGGCCAGCGCGCGCAACGTTTCGGCGCCGTAACGCCAAAGCCAAATTTCGGCGCGGTGAAGCGGGGCGCATTCGGTCGGCTCCGCCTGCTCGGCGGCTTGAACGGCATGGTCGAAGTTGGCGGCGGCCGCAAGCAAGGCCTTGCGCTTAGCGGGAACGAGTCTTTGCGGAATTCTGTCCACGCGAAAAACGTCGCCGTAGCTCAACACCAATTTTGAAGCACGGTCGATATGGCGATAGGCGCGTTCCATAAGCAGCGCGGACTCCGCATGGCGCTCGGCGGCGGCTTCGCTCGCCGCGTGCCACGATTTTGACGCTGGGGAGAGCGAATTGGCGGCGAAGGCGATCAGGTTGATGGGGTACGCTAAAATGCTGTAGGCGCCGAACGTGAGGCATGAAATTCCGTTCACTCCGGCTCGACGATAGGCGCGCAGGTCACGTTCTACCACGGCTGGAGTCCCGAAGCCGAGCCCGCTGAACAGGACCGCGTCGGCGTAATACTCGAACACGTGGCCATTGCCATGGAACAAATCGACGTAGCGGCGCAACGCCTCCCAGTAAAAGCGATTTACCGAACAGCGCGGGTCGTCGATAGCGTGGCGGTAGCATCGCTCGCGCGCGGCCCACTCGAAGCATACGTTCGAATCAGGCTTTAGCCTCGGATCCGCTTCGATCGTGTCATGGTAGGCGAGGTACGCAACTTCCACCGCCTCGTTGGCTTGCGCGACTCCTCGCGCGACGGCGTTAACCACAGCCATGTATTGAAGTTGGGGTGAAAGTCGAGCGCATGCGGCGCAGGCGCACCATGCGCCTTCCCGGACGTCGGCTCCCCAGACGTGGAAAAGGCGGTTATCAGGATGATCGCGCACATACGAGAGCGCGTTGCGGCATACCACTTCAATTGCGGCCGGGTTCGACGCGCAAAGATTTCCCTGGGCGTTGCGCCGGCCGTTCGACCCCATGGGAAATAATTCCGGCGTGCAAGTGAATCGCTCGCGTTCCAGGAGCAGCTGCAGGACGTGGCCGCCGTATTCCGCTCCGATTCCGCGTTCGCGCAGCGCGGGCGCGAGTTCGTCGATACGAGCGCGGCTGTCGCGCGCATGGCGGATATAGAAAAAACGGTTGATCCCCTGCCATCCCATCCAGGCGATAAACTTCCTATCCTCCTTAAGGCGGGAAGCGAATAGGTCAGGCTCTTCGTAATGGTAGGTCATGATGTCGGAGACGAAGGCCCGCCGCGCGAAGGCCGGCTCGAACCGTTCGGCCGCGAGCGACCACGGAAATGAGCCTTTAAGCTGGGGAGCGAACAGGCGTCCGTCGAGCGACATGCCCGCTCCCACCTGTCTCAGCAACCGGTAGACGCCATGGACGATCGCCGCACCGCTCGCGCCTGAAACGACGACTTCTTTTTCGCGCGGCTCGATTACGAATCCGTCGCCGACCGGCGACGACCTACTCGGCGGTGATCCCGCCTGCGAGCCCAAGCTCAACTCGTGTTTCGCCTTCGCCGGGTCGCGTGCCACGGCGATTCGGATTCCCAGCGCTTCGGAAAGTATGCAAGCCAGTTCATTGGCCGCGAAGGCGGTTGGCTCGGGTGCGTCGGCCGCAATCCAGACTCGGATCGCCCCCGTTTTTGCGGACTTCCCGGGAGGTTTCATCTTAGCCCAACGCCCGAGCGTTTGCTTAATCGCGAATCGTTTAGGCGCGGCGCAAGCGTCGAACCCGCCAGCCGCGCGGTTTGCGCGGCCAAGCTCAGGGTATGCGGAGCAAGCCGCCAGCTAATGCGGGTGAAATTGCTGCCCGGAAGCGTCATAATTGAAGCCGTCCGGCTCAAAGCCGGGATGAGGCCGGAGCTGATGAATTCCGACGAATCAAACAGTATGCCTACGCCGCAAGAAATTCTCGCCGAGCTTAAGAATGTCAAATATCCCGGCTTTTCGCGGGATATCGTTTCATTCGGTCTGGTGAAAGACATCCAGGTCGGCTACGCCGGCGTCACTGTCTATTTAAGCGCGCCGTCGGCGGATCCCGAAGTGACCCGGACAATCGCGCGCGAGGTCGAGGAGCGGGTGACGGCGCTCGTGCGTCCGGGCGCCGTCCGGATTGAAATCGAGGCGCGACCGGACCCCGCCCAACAGGCTCGCCAGGCGATTCAGGCACAACGGCGCAAGCCGCAGGGCACGCGGTTCGTCGTGGCGGTGGCCAGCGGCAAAGGCGGGGTGGGGAAGTCCACCGTCGCCGTGAACCTGGCGTTGGCGCTGAGCGCGCTGGGTTGGCGCGTCGGCTTGATGGACGCGGACGTGTACGGACCGAGTGTGGCGCTGATGCTGGGCGGCAAGCAGCCGGTCACGCTGACGCCCGAGCGACGGATCGTCCCGTTGGAGCGTTATGGAATCCGTTACGTTTCAATGGCGCTGTTCATCGATGATGAGATGCCCGTGATCTGGCGGGGGCCGATGATTACCAAGCTTGAAAACGAGTTCCTTTTTAACGTCGAATGGGGCGAGCTGGACTGTCTGGTGCTCGATCTGCCGCCCGGTACCGGCGACGCTCAGTTGACGATAACCCAGCGCGTGGCGCTTGACGGCGGGGTGATCGTCACTACGCCTCAGGAGATCGCACTGCTCGACGTGCGCCGCGGCGTGACGATGTTCCAGGAAGTCTCGACGCCGGTGCTCGGCGTAGTCGAAAACATGAGTTACCACCTGTGCCGCAAGTGCGGGCGGCGGCATCAGGTCTTCGGTCACGGCGGCGGTTCGCGCATGGCGCAAGAGATGGATCTCGCTCTCCTCGGCGAGATGCCTCTGGTGCCGGAGCTGCGCGACGGCGGAGATCGCGGGCGCCCTCTAGTGATGACGAACCCGAATCATCCGGCAAGTCAAGTGTTCAAAGAGATCGCCCGCAAGGTGCGAGCCCAACTGGAGGCGCGCAGCGCGGAGTAGATTCAACTCGCGGTGCGGCGCAAGTAGTCGTCTGCGGTACTTTAGCGCCGGCGGGCAAGAGTGGTGCGAGAGACGCACATGAGGTACGCGGTGTTCGATATCGAGACGCGGGTGAACAAGGAGCTTCTGAAGTCGGTTTTTTTCGCGGGACAGGGGCTCGACAAAGAGGAGGCTTACATCCGCTTTCGCGCCGATTTAATCAAACGGCAGGGAGATGATTTTCCGCCGCTCGTGCTGCATGTGCCGATTTCGATCGCGCTTGGCGATGTGAGTGCGGATCATGTGTTGCGCAAGGTCGAGAGCCTGGCGGTCGACAATTACTCAGAGGCCGAACTGGTGCGGGAGTTTTGGCGCAGGTTGGAAAGCTTCAACGGATGCCTGGTAAGCTTCAACGGCCGCCAGTTCGATCTGCCCGTGCTGGAGCTTCAAGCGTTGCGGTACGGGCTTCGCTGCCCCGTCCATTTCTCGGAATCGGGGCGGCGACGGCGCTATGCAACATCACGCCATCTCGACCTATTCGATTTTCTCAGTAACTACGGCGTGTTTCGGTTGCGCGGCGGGATCAACGCTTTGCTCCAGATGATCGGATTGCCCGGCAAAGAGGCGATGGATGGAAGCCGCGTTCAGCAGGCATACGAGGCGGGCCAAATGGATAAAATCCACCGCTACTGCCGGCGCGACGTGGTACAAACGTACTTTCTTTTTCTGCGCGTTCAACTGCTGCGCGGCGAGATCACCGAGGACCAATACGCTGCGGCGAAGCAGGCGTCGTCCGTCTTGCTGGAGGGGGCGCTGGAGTGCGAGGCGGACCCTTCGTCGCAAGCCTTTATCGGCGCAACAGACGAGATTAGATCGCTGCCGGAGCGACCGGACGGCGCGGCCGTGAAGGAGGCGGCTGAAGAATCGGCGCATGGCTCATCTTGCGGCGGCGCTGACGCGGAGAAAACCGACGCGGCGTTCAAGCCGAACATGAGCGTTGCTGCGAAGGATTGAGTGTTCGGACCAGGTGATGCCGAAGCAGCCCACCGTCGCGCTGATCGTTATTGCCCGCAACGAAGAAGAGCTGATCGGGCAGTGTCTTAGGAGCGCCTCATTTTGCGCGGAGAAGGTCGTTGTCGATTCATTTTCGAGCGATCGCACCGTCGAAATAGCTCGTGCCGCCGGAGCGCGCGTTTGCCAGCGTGAGTTCGCCGGCTACATCGCGCAAAAACAGTTCGCGCTGGAGCAGGTGAGCGCCGACTGGGTGCTGAGCCTGGATGCCGACGAGCAGGCGACCTACGCTCTGCGGCGCGAAATCGAGCGCACGCTGGCACAGGCGACGCCCGGCGTCGACGGATACCTTATCAGGAGAATGCTTTACCATCTCGGCGGCTACTACCATCGCGGCAGCTATCCCGACTACCATTTGCGGCTATTTCGCCGCGAAGGGGCTCGCTTCGGCGGGCGCGAGCCTCATGCGAAAGCGCTCGTCAGCGGGCGGGTCGGTCGGCTGCGCGCGCCGATTCTCCATTTCAGTTATCGCGACGTGGAAGCGCACATTGGAGCGATGAACCGGCTGACCACGATCGCGGCTTCGCAGGACGAAGCCGGTCCAGTGCATCTCTTGCTGATGGTTACCCATCCGGCGTGGCGCTTCTTCAACTTTTACCTCCTTCGCGGCGGCTTTATGGACGGCGGCCGTGGTCTCTACGGCGCTATCGCGGCGTCATTTTATGTCTTCCTGAAGTACGCCAAACGGTACGAACGCTGGCTCAAGAATCGGCGGTTGTGAGGCTGCCCGCCGAACATGCTGCGGGAGCTTGCCCCGCCCTGGTTCTTTGGCTCCGTGGTTGAACTCCGAAAGCTCTCGCCGTGCCGTTGCAACTGCTTAGGTAGCCCGAAGTGATGAAGGAACTACTTTGGCCTTACGTACGCCGCTACCGGCTGCGGTACGCGTTCGGGCTTTTGTGCCTGATGGTCACCGTAAGTCTGGCGATGGTGGTCCCGTACCTGGTGCGCGTGGGGATTAACGCGATCCAACGCGGCGAGATTACGCGCTTGCCGCGGCTGGCGGCGATGATCGCTCTGACCGCGGTGGCGATGGCGCTTTCGCGATGGGTTTCGCGCTTCGTGGTTTTCAATTGCGGACGGGACGTTGAGTACGAACTGCGCAGGGATCTTTTCAGCCGACTCGTAGCGCTCGGGCCCGATTTTTATCGGACCGTCAGCACGGGTGATCTCATGTCGCGCCTGGTGAACGACTTGACCGCGGTGCGGTTGCTGGTCGGCTTCGGCATCCTGACCTTCATCAACGCGCCGTTGTACTACGTTTACGCGCTGGCGATTATGCTTTCGCTCAACGGGCGTTTGACGCTGGTCGCGCTGCTGCCATTCGCGGTGCTGCTGTTCGCGGTCTGGCGGCTGGCGCGCTCGCTGATGGAGCGCACGCTGGAAGTTCAACAGGGGCTCGGAAGGATCAGCGCCAAGGTGCAGGAAAGCCTCCTGGGTCTGCACGTGATCAAGGCTTACGCGCTGGAGGAGCATGAGGCGCGAACGTTCGCCGGACTCAACGATCGCTACAATCGCAGCGGACTAGCCCTAGCCCGACTGCGCGGTGCGGTGACCCCGCTGATGCGTATCGCCGCGAGTGCGTCGGTGATGAGCGTCCTCACCTACGGCGGATATTTCGTTCTTCGACGGCAGATGACAGTCGGCGACCTGGCGGGCTTCATGGGTTATCTCACGCTGTTGGCAACGCCCACGACCTTGCTGGGTTGGGTGATAACGATTTATCAGCGCGGCCGAGCGGGCGTCACCAGGTTGGCCGAGATCTTGAACGCGCCGTTGCCTCTCTCTCTGCATGACGGTCGGGCGCTCGAGGTCCGCGGCGAGCTGGAGTGGGAGCGAGTTTCGTTCAGCTATCTCGATCCGGCGCGCAACGGAGCCGACGGCGCCGGGCGTTGGGCGCTAAAAGAGATCAGCGTCAAAGTTCCGGCCGGGAGCAAGCTTGCGATCGTTGGGCGGACTGGCGCTGGCAAAAGCACGATGGTGAATCTGCTTTTTCGCCTGATCGAGCCGACGACGGGCCGCGTTCTGCTCGATGGGCGAGATCTGCGCACGCTGCCCTTGCGCGCTTTGCGCCAGGCTATCGGCGCGGCTGCGCAGACGCCGATGCTGTTTTCCGCCACTCTGGCGCGCAACATCGCTTTTGGCCGCCCCTCGGCAAGTCTGGCTGAAATAGCGGTTGCGGCCAGGCAGGCAGGCCTGGAGAGCGATATCGCAGGCATGCCGAAGGGGCTTGAAACCGTGGTCGGCGAGCGCGGCGCTAGTCTTTCAGGTGGTCAGCGACAACGACTTGCGATCGCCCGCTTGCTCACTTACGATGCGCCGGTGGCTGTACTGGACGACGCGCTCTCCAGCGTGGACACCGTGACCGAAACGGCCGTCCTTGCCAACTTGAGTCGGCGGATGCGGGGGCGGACGACGATCGTTGTTTCTCATCGGATTTCATCGATCCGCGACGCCGACCAAATCGTGGTGCTCGACGATGGTGAAATCGTCGAGCGCGGCACCCACGACGAGCTTATCGCCGCGGGCGGGATTTACGCGGAGCTGTTCCAGCGCCAGGTGCTCGAAGAAGAACTGGACCGCTACTGAAGACCGATGCTGAGCGAACAGGAGATGGACTTTGCGACCTCGCGCGACCTGAGCTTGATGGCTTGGATATGGAAGTTTGTTCGGCCTTACGGCGGCAAGCTTGCCGTCGCGCTGGGATTGATGCCGGTTTACACGTTCTTTTCGCTCGCTCAGCCCTACGTCATCAAGCTGACGATCGATCTTTTCCTCCATCCTTCGTCGGGTGCGGCAAACTATCGTTGGCTTGCGGCGTTGAGGCATCTTCAACCCGCGCACGGCATCCAGCTTATGGGCGGATGCTACGCGCTGTTGGTCGCGGGCGAGTTTTGCGCGTTTTATGGCCAGTATTACCTGACCATGGTTGTCGCCCAGCTAGGGCTCTCCGATCTTCGGCTGGCCCTGTTTCGCCATGTCGAGAGGTTGCCGGCGCCTTTTTTCGACCGTGAGCCGAGCGGACGCCTGGTCACACGCATCACCACGGACATCGACGCGATCAACGAGATGTTCAACGCCGGCGCGCTGACTATCGTCACTGATCTGTTGGTCCTGGCCAGCATAATCGCTCTGATGTTCCATCTAAGCCCGCGTCTGGCGCTCTGGACGCTTGGCGTCTCCGCGCCAGTAGCGCTCGTAGTGAAGCTTCTTCAGGCTCAGGCGCGGGCGGTTTATCGCCGGATTCGCGGCTCCGTGGCGGCGCTGAGCGCCTATCTATCCGAGGCGATCGTGGGGATTTCCACCATTCAGCTCTTCGCCGCCGAGGAGCGTTCGCGGGCGGAATTCGACCAATTCAACCGCTTCTGCCGCGACGCTTTGATGCGGGCCAACGTGTACGAAGCGGGGCTCTACTCGATGGTCGAGGCGGCAAGCGCGATCACCTTGGGCGTGATTCTTTGGATCGGCGGGTACCGAGGCGTGGGATTGGGCACGTTGGTCGCCTTTATCGAGTATGCTCAGAAGTTCTTTTTTCCGTTGCGCGAAATGTCCACCAAATACACCGCGTTGCAGTCGGCGCTGGCCGCTGTCGAGCGAATCGCGGGAACGATGCGTGACAACGCTGTGGAAGCCAACCCGACGCCCGCGGTGAAGCCTCAATCCGTTCACGGCGAAATCGTCTTCGACGGCGTGCACTTCGCATACCGCTCCAACGAGCCCGCGCTGGCAGGTTTGAGCTTCCGCGTCGAGCCCGGCCAGAAGGTGGCGATCGTTGGGCCTACCGGGGCGGGCAAATCCACGATTGCCAAGCTTCTGGCTCGTTTTTACGACGTACAATCGGGGCGAATTCTGCTCGACGGGATCGACGTGCGAAACCTGGACCTCGCGTGGCTTCGCCGAGTGATCGGAATTGTTCAGCAAGACGTCTTCATCTTCTCCGGCACAGTCTTTGAGAACGTGCGGATGGGCCGCGAGGATCTGAAAGAGGCGCAGGTCATCTCGGCGCTTGAGCGCGCTCAGGCCTATCCGTTCGTCGAACGCCTGCCAGGCGGTCTCTATGAGCCGCTCGGTGAGCGCGGGTCAAATCTTTCGACGGGCCAGCGTCAATTGCTCGCCTTTGCGCGGGCGCTCGCTTATGACCCGCCGATCCTCGTGTTGGACGAAGCGACCTCCAGCGTTGACGCCGAGACCGAGCGACTCATTCGCGTGGCGTTGGACGAGCTGCTCAAGGATCGCACCGCGCTGATCATCGCTCATCGTCTGTCCACGATCGAGAAAGCCGATCTAATCCTGGTCGTGGCCCACGGCCAGGTGCGGGAGAGCGGGACGCATGAGGAGCTTTTAGCGCGGCGTGGACTTTACTACCGGCTGTTCCAACTGCAATATCAGACCTGGGCGCGGCCACGGCCTGGTGAGTCTGCGAGCTGATTAAACTCGGCGATGAAGTTTCAGGCCAAAGGCGGTGAGGCCTTCGACCGTGCGAGGGCGGGCGAGCCGCAGCCTCGAGCCGCAGGCGCCGGCAAAATCGAGCGGCGCGCTGGCGTCGCGCGGCGCCGTATCGTAGCCGCGGCATTGGCGGCGGCGCTCATCGTCGCCCTTAGCGGCTGTGAACTGGGCTACTACGCGCGGGGGGCTTACGAGGGCGCTCGTCTGCTTTGGAACCGCCAGCCTATCTCAAATGTTTTGGCGCAAAATGCTCTGAGCGCTGACGCGCGTTCCAAGCTAGAACTCGTGCTTAAGGTGCGCGAGTTCGCGCGCACAAACCTTGACCTCAAGGTGGACAGCGCGTACGAAACCTATACCAAAGTTGACGAGCGGGCCGTCACCTGGTTGGTGAGCGCGGCTCGCGTGGACTCGCTGACGCCGCATACCTGGTGGTTTCCGATTGTCGGTGCGGTGCCCTACAAAGGATATTTTTCGCGCGCGAGCGCCGAGCGCGAGGCGCAATCGCTTGAAGCGCGCCAGCTTGATACCTACGTTCGCCCGGTCGTGGCATTCTCGAGCCTGGGCTTTTTCAGCGATCCGGTGCTGTCCAACCTGCTCGCGCTGCCGCGCGTCGTGCTGGCTAGCGTGATCATCCACGAACTGTTCCATCGCACGTTTTATATGGCCGGTAATGCAACGTTTGACGAATCGGCGGCTAACTACGTCGGCTTGCGTGGCGCAGTTGCGTTTTTTACCGCAACCGAAGGAGCGGCCTCGCCCCGAGTCGCGCAGGCGCGCGAGGTGTACGAGAGCAACCTCAAGTTTGCCAGATTCTTGCTCGACGAAACGGCTCCGCTCGAAAAACTCTACGCCAGCGACCTTCCGTTGAACGAGGTCCTAAAGCGGCGTCAGGCCCTGTTCGTCAAAATCAAGGAAAACTACACCGCGCTGGCTCCTTCGCTTTCCGGGTTGGACCGTTTTGATCTGGATCGCGAGCCGATCAACAACGCGGTGCTCGTGAGCTACATGATTTACTTCCGCGATCTCGACCAATTCGCTCGGCTGGAGCGCCTGTATCAGGGCGACTTGCACGCCACGATCAAAGCGATCATCACGTTAGCGCAAAAACATCCGGAAGATCCGTTTTTTGCGGTGTGGCAGGCAGCGCAACAGTAGCGTCGGCGCGCCGTCCGCCACTGTTGGATTTGCCAATTCTCGCCGCGCCGGGCTATGCCGCGGGTTGAGCGCCTTGGGCGCCGGCTTGGCTGACGATCGGTGGCGGGTTGAGCGTACAAGTGCGAGGTGCGCCCACGCAAAAATTGGTCGCGCGATGCGGTAGAATAATGCGTAGCGGCGTTCGCGGTCCCGCGCGGTTGGGGCGACGTTATGGCTGTGATGGGCGAGGAGCCGAAATTTGCCGCCGACCGGATGCTTGGACGCCTCGCGCGATGGCTTCGGCTTCTGGGCGTGGACGTTCTATGGCAACCCAACCTCGGAGGGCACGAGCTTTTGCGCTTGGCGCGCAGCCAAGGCCGCGTGATGCTGACCCGCGATAGCCGCTTGCGCACCGCGCGGGACGTGCTGCCCATGGAGAGCAATTTCTTGCGCGAACAGTTACGCGACGTGCTTTTGGCTTGTCCGTTCGATCCGCGCAATCGGACCGTCAGCCGCTGTTCGCGATGCAACGCGCCGTTGCGCCCGCTGGCGCGCGATGTCGTGTTCCACCAGGTGCCGTTATACGTATACGCATCCCACGAGCGATTTTTCTGGTGTGACCAATGCGGCCGGATTTATTGGGAAGGCACCCATCAACAGCGCATGAGGGATGAGATAGAGCGTCTGATGCGGTTGATCGGCGCTGACTCAGGTGCGGACAAAACCTCGACCGCCGGCTAGCCGCGGCGGATCAACGAGCAGCGCTGTATGTCCGTCGGGAGCCTCTACGCTTGCGTAACGACAATGCGTGTGAGCGAGCAACAGCCGCTGCCGAATGCAAAGTCGCATGCCGTCTTGAGCCTGCGACCACCGAGCGGCAGACGTCCTACGGCGCCGAGGAGATGGCCGATGTTGGCGCTTTCCGTCGAGAGCGGTTCGCACGAAAATTAGGCGAATTCGCAACGGCCGGCGTGGTATTGCCGGCCCATTTTTCAGCGAGCGATAGGCGCCGGACTGCCCGCGATCTTATAGCGGTGTAAAATTAACCAGCCGAATTGCGGAATCGAGCATCGCCCCGGCTTTTCCGTCATAATTCGACCAGTAAAGGGGGCTACGCACTCTGGGGAACACCCGGAGGTCTTTGGCTATGGTGAGCGAGGCGGACAAACGGCATCGGGCTCTAGCGCTGATTAATCGAGGACTTTGCGCCCAGGAAGAAGGCGACCTGGCAAAAGCAATCGAGTTTTACCAGGCCTCGCTTGACGCCTACCCGACTGCCGAAGGCCATACTTACTTGGGATGGGCGCTGAGCTATGAGGGACGGCTCGAGGAAGCGATCGCGCATTGCCGCCGGGCAATCGAGATCGACCCCAGCTTCGGAAACCCGTATAACGACATCGGTGTCTATTTGATGCAGCAGCAGCGGTTCGATGAGGCTATCCCCTGGCTGGAGCAAGCGAAGGCCGCGCCTCGTTACGAACCGCGCCATTTTCCGTATATCAATCTGGGCAATATATACATAACGCGCGGCGAGCTCCGGCGAGCGATCGACGAGTTGAAGGGAGCGCTCGCACTGATGCCTGATGACGAAGGTATCGCAAACGCGATCTCCGAGCTGGAAAGCAAGTTGAATTGAGCGCGCAAGCGCGCTTCAAACGGCGCATCTGCCGGCGTGATTGCTCCGTGATTTCGCACCGGCACTAGCGGGAAGAAGCGCGATTGCGCAAGTACGAGCAGTTGTGAAGCAAACGATGGACGAACGGTACGACTTTAAGTCTCTGGACACGAAATGGCAGGAGCAATGGGAGCGCGACGGTATCTACCGCGCGCTCGAGGACCGCGCGCGGCCTAAGTTCTATCTGCTCGAGATGTTTCCTTACCCGTCGGGCGACGGGCTTTCGGTCGGTCATTTGCGCAACTACGTGCCTTGCGACGTGATGGGACGCTACAAGCGTATGCAAGGGTTCAACGTCCTGCATCCGATGGGATGGGACGCCTTCGGGCTGCCGGCCGAGAACGACGCCTTGCTCAAGGGCTCCCATCCGAAGGAGATCGTGCCGCGCTATGCCGCAAATTATCGCCGCCAACTAAAGATGATGGGCTGCGGTTACGACTGGAGCCGCGAGATAAATTCTTCGGCGCCCGAATACTATCGCTGGACGCAGTGGTTTTTTCTCCTGCTGTATAGTCGAGGGCTTGCCTACCGCGCGACCGGCTCTCAATGGTGGTGCGAAAAATGCCGCACGATCCTCGCCAACGAGCAGGTGGTCGATGGATGCTGCTGGCGCCATCCGGATGTCCAGGTCACCAAAAGAGACCTTGAGCAATGGTATTTCAAGATTACCGAGTACGCCGACCGGCTGCTCAAGGACCTCGACGATATCGACTGGCCTGAACCGATCAAGTTGATGCAGCGCAACTGGATCGGACGCTCCCTGGGCGCCGAGCTAGGATTTCCCGTCATCGGCCACCCAGGACGCGAAGTGCGATTCTTCACTACGCGCCCCGACACGGTATTTGGCGTCTCATTCATGGTGCTCGCCCCGGAGCATCCTCTGGTCCTGGAGATCACCACCTCCGCGCAACGCGCCGCGGTCGAGGTTTACGTGAGCGAGGCCCGCCGCCAAAGCGAAATCGAGCGGCTCTCTACCGTGAAGGAGAAGACGGGTGTTTTCACGGGCGCTTACGCTCACAACCCGTTTTCGCAGCGTGAAGTGCCGATCTGGGTCGCGGATTACGTTCTGATGGGCTATGGCACGGGGGCGATCATGGGTGCGCCCGGCGAGGATCAGCGCGACTTCGATTTTGCCGCCAAATACGGAATTGAAATTCCCCGCGTCACCGCCCCTCTGGACGGCAGTCAACCGCCTCTCGACGCCGCTTACAGCGCCTATGGGAAAACCGTCAATTCCGGTTTCCTGAACGACCTCCCGACGGAGGAGGCGATCCAAGCCGCGTGCCGCTGGGCCGAGGAGAAAAAAATCGGCCGTGCGGCGGTCAATTACCGGATGCGCGACTGGCTAATCTCCCGCCAGCGTTACTGGGGAAGTCCCATTCCTGTGGTCTATTGCAAAAGCACCTGCGGGATCGTGCCAGTGCCGGAAGAGCAGCTGCCGGTCATGTTGCCCGATCTTAAGCAATACCAGCCTTCGGGCACCGGCCGCTCGCCCTTGGCCAACTTGCCGGAGTTTGTCAACACGAGTTGCCCTCGCTGTGGTGGGCCGGCCGAGCGCGAGACCGATACGCTCGACGGCTTCGCTTGCTCCTCGTGGTACTTCCTGCGCTTCGTCTCGCCCCATTATGACCGCGCGCCCTTCGAGCGCGCCGCCGCTGATTACTGGCTGCCGGTGGATCTCTACGTCGGCGGGGCCGAGCATGCCGTGATGCATCTGCTCTACGCGCGGATGTGGACCAAGGTCATGTTCGACGCGGGCCTGATTAATTTCAAAGAGCCGTTTCCCCGTTTGCGCAACCAGGGGATGCTGTGGGCCGCCGACGGCCAGAAGATGTCGAAAAGCCGGGGCAACGTGGTTACCCCCGACGCGGTGGTCGAGAAGTTCGGCGCCGACCCTCTGCGCCTGTGGGAGATCTTCATGGCCCCGTTCGACGAAGCCACCAACTGGAACGGTGACGGAGTGGTGGGAATGGCCCGCTTCCTTAGCCGAGTGTGGGCCGTGGTCCGGCGCTACGCGCAAGCCGGATGCCCCGAGGGCGACGTCAGCGCCGAGACCGCGCGCCGCGCGCATAAGGCGATCCGCGTCGTCACGGATCATATTGATCGGATGCGCTACAATACGGCACTCGCGGCGCTCATGGACCAGTTGAATTATCTAGCGGCGCGCAAGCCGGAAGAACTCAACCGCTTCACGATTGAAAGTTACGTGCTGATGCTGGCCCCGATGGCGCCGCACATGACCGAGGAGATGTGGCACGCGCTCGGCCATCAGGATTCCGTTCATCTGCAGTCCTGGCCCGCGTTCGACGCTGAACTCGCGCGCGACCGGATGGTCACGATCGTCGTTCAGGTCAACGGCAAGGTGCGCGACCGACTGCAGGCCCCAGCCGAAACCGACGAGGAGACGATTCGCGCGATGGCGCTGAACAGTGCGGCGGTCGGCCGCTATCTTGCCGGTAAGAAGCCGAAAAATGTAATCTACGTTCCACAAAAGCTCGTCAGTATCGTGCTCTGACGAGCGCCTTGGAGGCGCGACCGAACGCAGGCCGGCGCGGAAAAAAGCACGGAGGCGAATAAGGTGTCCGGCTGCGCATTCCCGTTCGCGCGATGTAAATGCACGTTGCAGCTCTGCCCCACGCGCGGTGGGGAGGATTCATTCGCCATGACCGCGCCGCACGCAATCTCATTGAGAAAGGGCAAAGAAAAATGGTCCAGGAAATTCTGCTTGTCGGCCGTCACGATAATTATGCGAGCTTGACCCTTAATCGCCCCGAGCGGCGCAACGCGCTCAATGTGAAGTTGATCGAGGAGTTCGATCGAGCGCTAGCCGACCTCGAAAACGACCAAACAATTCGCGCGCTGGTAATCAAAGGGGCCGGCTCGACCTTTTGTTCCGGTATCGACCTGCGAGAAGTTGACCAGATGAGAGGGCCGCACAATCCGATTGGAATTCAGCGGCTGCTCGAGCGGGTGGAGAAATTTCCCGTGCCGACTATCGCGGCTATCCAAGGGGCGGCACTCGCGGGCGGACTTGAGCTTGCCCTGCACTGTGATATTCGAGTCGCTGCCAGCACTGCTCGCCTGGGGATGACCGTGGCGCGCGTGGGCCTGGTGGTGCCGTTCAAACTGACGCGCAAGCTGATTCAGACCGTCGGCACGGGCGGAGCGGCGGAGATTCTGTTTACCGGCGAGCCGGTCGCCGCGCGTCGTGCCCATGAGATAGGGATGGTGCACGAAGTGGTCGAGGAGACGGCTCTCGACTCGGCGGTGGATTCGTGGATAAAGAAAATCTCCGGCAACGCGCCGCTCTCGCTGCGCGCGATCAAAGCAAACATCCGCAGATGCATGAGCGGCGCTTTCGACGCGGAGCATCAGGACCTCGATGAACTCGCACGCCAAGTGCGGGCCAGCCAAGACGCCAAAGAAGGCGTCCGTGCCTTCCTGGAAAAGCGCAAACCGGTTTGGCGCGCCTGTTGAGGCGCTCTCGCGTCCCGAAAGGGCGAGCGGCGATCGGTGTGGAACCGCGTGCGTTGGCCTTTCCGCAGCGACCGTCGGGATGCGAAGTCACGCGGAACAGGGGCGACCTCGTCCCGCCTTCCGGACACCTGGCGGCTCTCGTCAGAACTTTTCCTTGAAGGGGCGGAGGTCGAGTTCCATCGTCCATGCGCTGCGGTCCTGATGCGCGAGGTGCCAGTAAGTATCGGCGATCGCTTCGGGGTGCAGGAGATCTTGCGCGTCAACGTTCGGCATGCGCGCTCTGAGGCGTGGCTCGTCGATCATGCCGTCCACGTTGATGGAGGCGACGTGGATGCCCTGCGGACCCAGGTCGCGCGCCAGTGATTGCGCGAGGCCCCGCAAGGCAAACTTCGCCGGACCGAAGGCGGCCGAGCGCGCGCCGGCCTTCACACCGGCGGTGGCTCCGGTAAAAAGTATCGTGCCGCTCCCGCGCTGGGTCATGCCTTCCAGGACGGCCTTGACGCATAAGAAGGCGCCGAACGTGCACACGCGCCAACTCGTCTCGAACTGTTCGGGCGATATCTCTCGGGCGGTGCCGAAAATGGCGTTGCCGGCGTTGTAAAGCAATATGTGCACGCCGCCCAGTTCAGCCCTGATGAATTCGAACGCGTTCGTGACCTCGCGCGGCTGAGAAACGTCGGCGGCCACGGCAAACGCTCGTCCTCCCGCGGCGTTGATTTCCTCGCTTAGCTGCGTGGCGTAGCTTTGCCCTCTCGCCACCAGCGCAACCGGGTAGCTCAGCGCGAAGCGCCGCGCGAGCGCGGCGCCGAGGCCCGGGCCTACGCCTACTACAGCAGTTACGGGCGTATCAGGATTCCACGCCATCGCCGTTTACCTCCGATTGTTCAACGTTCTCATCGCATGCAAGACCCGCGGTCCGAATCCGGGCCGCAGGGCCATGCCCTATTTGTCTTCGCCGTTGATTTGACGCCGAATTCGCGCCGCGATTTCCGGCAAATGGCGCGGAATGTTCAACGTGCCGGCGACGTTCGAATATGGAAAGAGGCGAACGTTGATATGTGCATGAAGCGGAAGGCCTTCGCCCTGATGGATTTCATAATCAAGCGGCAGCGGACCCAGGAAAGAGAGCACGCGATGCAGCGCTCCGGCGAAGGTGCGCAATTGCTCTGAGGTGAGATCGCTGAGCGCGCCAAAAAAGCCCGGCGCCACAACGTCATAGCTTTGCGGAAAAGTGCCGGCCGGGTTGACGTAACTGACTACGCCGTCGCCTTCTTCGACGATTAGTTTCAGTTCGCGGGCAAGCTCGACCATCTCGTTCCACAGGTTCGGATGTTCACGCTGCGCCCGCATCTCAATCTCCAGCGCGGGTAAGATTGACGGCGAGCCGATCACCTGCTGGTGAACGTGCGGTTGGGAGGCGCCGGACTCGGGACCCTGGTTCTTCCTGACTACCACCGAGCCGACCGCGGGATTGCTCATTGCGCGCTCGACCAGCCGCGCCGCAACTCCCACTACCGCAGCGAAATGGGCCTCGCCCAAGGCTCCCGTGTACAAAAGGTCATGAACGGAGCGCGGATTGTCGAGAAAATGGCGCGCGTCCTCGACTATTACGTACGACTCGTTTCGGCCGGCGGTGAGCTCGCCAGGGATGCGCGGAAAAAGATTGTTGAACGCGCGCACCACCCAGGGCGCGTCCGGCAACATTTGCGTTCCTTGCCATTGCGCAACCTCCGCCGGTGAAAGACGCAAGATCTCGGCCGGCGAGCGGTCTTCATGGCCCGGACAAAACGGGCACTCCTCGAGCGCTATCTGGAGCCGCCGCGGGTCATCCCCGCCCTGTGCCGCGTGCTCGGTGCGGTGATGATGCTGGCGCAGAGTGTAGGCGAAGCTCTTCGCGCGCAGCTCGACCGCGTAGGAGGTCACCCCGGTGAACGGGTTGCGGATCCAAAGCAGGTGTCCGTCGCGAATCTGGTACGCCAACGACATCGATTAAGACCGTTGAAGAGCTTAGACATTGATTAGGCCATCTGGTGCTGATTTTCAACGCGACTCGTGACGCGCTCGCATGCGTCTGCTGGCAGCGACCGTTCGCCGGCCGTCTGGGAGTGCGGGGACATCCTTTTCGCGAAGGCGCGCTTGCCCTGGTTTTAGGCGCCGCGTCGCGGTATGCGCGACGCGCCTTGGCGCGCGCGTCGCGGCAGCCCGGAAGCCCAAGCGGGCCTTCGCTTGACAGGCCGCGAAGCGTCTGCGCACAATGACTCTGGTTCGTGGCTACGTGCAAATCCGTTCAGATGAGTTTTTTGCCCTCATTTCGTGAACCGCAGGAAGTGGCGCGGTCAGCCTAGGCTGCGCGCACAAACAGTAGAGTTGTGCCTCCGATTAAGAAGTATTTGTTGACGCCCGGGCCGACCCAGGTTCCGCCGGAAGTGCTGTTGGAAATGGCGCGCCCGCTCATCCATCACCGCACGCCGGAGTTTAGTGCCGAGCTCGATAAGGCGCGCGAGCGGCTCAAGCCGCTGTTCGGCACGGCGCAGGAAGTGCTCGTGCTGAGTTCGTCCGGGACAGGCGCGATGGAAGCCGCGGTGTGTAATCTATTGGCTCCACGCGAGGAGGCGATCTTCGTCAATGGCGGGAAGTTCGGTGAGCGCTGGGGCAAAATGCTCGGAGCCCACGGTATGACGGCGCACGAGGTCAAGGTCGAATGGGGCCGCGCTGTTGACCCCGAACAGGTCGAGCAGGCGCTGGAGCGCCATCCGCGCGCGCGCGCCGTGTTCGTGCAGGCCAGCGAGACCTCCACTACCGCCGTTCATCCGGTGGAGCAGCTCGCCGAGGTCACGCGCGGACGAGACGTGTTGCTGATCGTGGACGGGATCACCTCGGTCGGCGTCTTCGAGCAGAAGATGGACGAGTGGGGTTTGGACGCGCTCGTGAGCGGAAGCCAAAAGGCGCTGATGTTGCCGCCGGGGCTCGGTCTGATCGCGCTTTCCGAGCGGGCGTGGGAGCGCGCCCGTTCGCTTAAGACGCCGCGCTATTACTTTGACCTCAACCGCGAGCTTCGGGCGCAGCGCGACGAGCATACGACGGCCTACACGCCGGCGGTGACGCTGGTGCGCGGACTGAACAAAAGTCTCGAACTGATTCACGGCGAGACGCTGGAGGCCGTCTTCGCGCGCCATCGCTTGATGGCGGAGGCGGTGCGTGAAGGGGCGCGAGCCTTGGGACTCAAGCTTTTTGCCCCCGACTCGCCTGCGCCGGGCGTGACCGGCATTCTGGCCCCGGGCGGAATCGACGCGGCCAAGGTTGTGCGGATGATGCGCGATAATCTCGGCGTGGGCGTGCAGGCCGGGCAAGATCATATGCGCACCAAGCTGATACGCATCGGACACATGGGTTACGTGGCGCCGTTTGAGATGCTGGTCGCGCTGAGCGCGCTGGAAATGGCGCTGCGACAGCACGGCTACGACTTCTCCGCCGGTGCGGGAGTGGCCGCGGTGCAGCGGCGTTTGGCTGCCGGCGCTTGAGCGCACAGAGTTGTAACCGATGGCGACCTATCGAGTGTTGTTGAGCGACGCCCTTGCCCCGCAGGGCACGCAAGCTTTGCGCTCCCATCCCGAGCTCGAGGTTGAAATCCGGACCGGTCTGGGAGCGCGCGAGCTTGCCGAGGTGATCGCTCCTTACCACGCTCTCATTATTCGCAGCGCGACGAAGGTCACGCGCGAGGTAATCGAAGCCGCGCGAAACCTGAAGGTGGTCGGCCGCGCCGGGGTGGGCGTGGACAACGTTGATCTGGAGAGCGCCACCCGCCGCGGTATCGTGGTGATGAACAGCCCATCGGGCAACACGGTCACCACGGCCGAGCATACGATTGCGATGCTGCTGGCGTTGGCCCGGCGGATTCCGGCAGCGGACCAGGCATTGAGGTCCGGACGCTGGGAGCGCGGAAAGTTTACCGGGGTTGAGGTCTGCAACAAAGTGCTGGGCGTGATCGGATTGGGTAACATCGGCCGCGTCGTCGCGGACCGCGCGATGGGGCTCAAGATGAGGGTGATAGGAGCCGACCCCATCGTTACTCCGGAAGCGGCAAGCAAGTTGGGTATCGAGCTTGTCACCTTGGATGAACTTCTGGCCCGGGCCGACTTCATCACCGTGCATACGCCGCTTAGCCCGCAGACCAAAGGACTAATCGGGGACGCGGCCTTCGCGAAAATGAAGCCCGGAGTGCGGGTGATCAACTGCGCCAGGGGCGGGATCATTGACGAGCAAGCCCTTGTGCGGGCGTTGCACGAAGGCAAGGTGGCGGGCGCGGCGCTGGACGTTTTCACGCGCGAGCCGTTGCCGGCCGACGATCCGCTTCTTGCGGCCCCGAACGTAGTGGCGACACCACACCTAGGAGCGGCGACCGACGAAGCGCAGACCCAGGTCGCCGTTGATATCGCCCAACAGGTCGTCGACTACCTGCTGCACGGAATCGTTCGCCACGCAGTGAACCTGCCCGCGCTTTCGCCCAAGGAACTGGAGGCGATCAAGCCTCATTTGAGGTTGGCCGAAAAGCTGGGGAGCCTTGCCGCTCAGCTAATCAAGGACGCTCCCGAAAAGGTCTCGATCTCCTTTGGCGGTGAAGCGGCGAATCTTAATCCCGAGCCGATTGTGGCGGCGGCGTTGAAGGGGCTCTTGAGCCGGTTCTTGGAGAAAACCTTGAACTACGTCAATGCGCCCTTTATCGCGCGCGAGCGAGGGATCAAGGTGACCGAGAGCCGCTCGCGCGAGGCGACCGATTACGTCGATAATCTGACGCTCGACGTAAGCGGGGCGGGCAGTTCGCTCAGGGTGACCGGCGCCGTCGTCGGATCGCGGGGCTTGCGCCTCATCGGGATCGACGGCTTTCATTTCGAAGCCGTGCCGGAGGGTCATTTTCTGGTGCTCCATAACCGAGACGTTCCCGGCGTTGTCGGTGCGATCGGCACGGTCCTCGGCGGCGAGGGAATCAATATCGCGGGCCTGGACCTCGGGCGCGACCGAGTGGGGGGAATGGCCATGAGCCTGGTCTCGGTGGACGAACCTGTATCGCCCGAGGTGATCGAACGGCTCAAGACCATCCCGGCGATAACTTCGGCTGCAACAATAAGTCTGTAACCTTGCAGCGGTGCGGGCCCGGCCTTTGAGGGCCGGCGACGTGGCTGCGCGCGAAATGTTACGCAGGGCGTCATGAAAACAGTCGCGGTGATTGGCACCCAATGGGGCGACGAGGGCAAGGGCAAGATTGTCGACCTTCTTGCCCAGGACGCTGACGTAGTGGTGCGCTTCCAAGGCGGCAATAACGCCGCGCATACGCTGGTGGTCGACGGCGCCACGTTTATTTTGCGACTGGTGCCCGCGGGTGCTCTATATCCCAGCAAGGTTTGCGTGATCGGACCGGGTATGGTCGTCGATCCGGTCGCTCTGTTGCAGGAGATAGACGAGCTTCAGCGCAAGGCGAATTTTCGCGCAAATGGCAGGCTCAAGCTGAGCTACGACGCGCACATGGTGATGCCGTATCACCGCGCGATTGACCGTGCGCGCGAAGCCCGCCTGGGCAAGCAAGCCATCGGTACAACCGGCTTCGGGATCGGCCCGGCGTACGAGGACAAAGTGGCGCGCTGTGGCTTGCGTTTCTCCGAGCTGGCGGACTTTCCAAGCTTCGAGCGCAAATTGCGGCGTAATCTGCTGGAGAAAAACCGCTATCTTAAGCTGGTGCTCAAGGCTAAGCCGGTGGCCGTTGGCGGTTTAATCGAGCAGATGCGCGAGGTGCGCCGCCGTCTGTTGCCCCATTTGTGCGACACGGCCGGCTATCTGGCCGACGCCCGCGAACGAGGTCAGCGCGTGCTCTTCGAAGGCGCGCACGGCACGATGCTGGACATCGATTACGGCACCTATCCTTTCGTGACCTCGTCGACGTGCGTGTCCAGCGCGGTTTTCACCGGCGGCGGTCTGCCCTGCGGAGCGCTCGACGCCGTGCTTGGGATCGCGAAGGCTTATACGACGCGGGTCGGCGCGGGACCGTTTCCGACCGAGATCAAGACGAGGCTTGCCGACCAACTGCGCGCCAAGGGAGCCGAGTACGGCAGCGCGACGCATCGGCCGCGCCGCGTCGGATGGTTTGACGCGGTGTTGACGCGGCGGGCGATGCGCCTGAACGGAGCCTCGATCCTTGCGCTGACCAAGCTCGACGTTCTTACCGGCATAGACCCGGTCAAGATCTGCGTCGCGTACACGGTGAAAGGTGCCCGCAAGACCGACGTGCCGTACAGCATGATGCGCCTGGACCAGGTTCAGCCGGTCTACGAAGAACTGCCCGGATGGCAGGAGGCGCTGAGCGACAAGCGCGAACTGAGCCAGCTTCCGCGCAATGCGCGGCGCTATCTGGAGCGCCTGTGCGAGCTTAGCGGCGCCAAGCTGGTGATGGTCGGAGTGGGAGCCTCGCGCGAGCAAATAATAGTGCTGGAGAATCCCTTTTTAAGTTAGGGCCATGCACGGTTGAGATCGCGCCATCGCGATGGTTTTATCGGCGCCGCCGGTCGCGCCATTATAAACGCGCATGCCTAATCGCTCGCGATGGCGGCGCTTCGCGCTGGTTGCCTGTTTCGGGGCGCTGCTCTGTCTTCCGGGCCTCGGACGCCCAGCGCTATGGGAGCCCGACGAGGGTCGCTACGCGGAAATCGCCCGCGAGATGCTGCTTCGCGGCGACTACCTGACGCCCCACGACGACTGGGTGCGATACTTCGAAAAGCCGCCCCTGATGTATTGGTTAACGGCTGCCTCGGTGCGCGCGTTCGGTCCGGGCGAGTTCGCGGTTAGGCTACCGGTGGCGCTTTTCAGCGTGGGAGAGATAATTCTGGCAGCGGCCGTCAGCGGGGCGATGTTTGGCGTCGAGACGATTGTGCCGGCCGCTTTATGCCTTGGCCTAAGCCCGCTGTTTTTTGGTTACGGTCGTTTCTTAACGCTTGATCCGGCGCTTGCGTTCTTCATCACCGCGGGGCTGGCCGCGGTGTACGTTGGTCTGCGCGAAGCAACGCTCGCCGGCGGGCAGCCGAGAGCATGGTTTGTCGCGGCGGCGGCGTCTGCCGCGATGGGCACGTTGGTTAAGGGTCCGGTGGCGCTGGTCCTAATTGCCGGCGTGGCACTGGTTTATATGGCGCTCGACGGGCAGACGAAGCGGCTTTGGCAAATTCCCTGGGTGTGGTGCACGGCGACGTACGCATTGATCGCGCTCCCATGGTTCGCGATGGTGGAGCGGCGAAATCCGGACTTCGCGCGTTTCTTCATCGTTCACGAGCATATCGAGCGCTATTTGCGGAGCACCGAACATTCGTGGGGAGCCTGGTTCCTTCCCGCCGTTGCAATCGGCGGAGCGTGGCCGTGGGTTTGCTTCGTCCCTTTTGCGCTGAAAGGTTATCGGAGCGATTCGGACCCGTCGCGGCGTTCAGCGGTCAAGTTCCTGGTGACGTGGGTTTGTTGCGTGGTGATTTTCTTTTCGGCTGCGCGCTCGAAGCTCGGTTCCTATGTGCTGCCGGCGATTCCGCCGATGGCGGTTCTGGCCGGTTACGGGATGGTTCGGGCGCGCGAATGGGCGTCGGGGGCTTCGCGGTCTCTCACCGTGCCGGCAGTGGCGTTGAACACGATCGTTGGCCTGATCGCGGTCGTGGCTGCGGTCCTATTGACCTTATGCGCGGCAGGGGTGCCGCAGGTCCTTCAATGGCTGACCGAGTGGAGAATGTTGGGTGCGCGCGTGGCCGGCTTTTGCGCCAATCCGGCGGCGGCCCGGCTGGGGAGCGAAGTTGCGGCCAGCGTAGCCGTTCTCAGCGCTTGCGGTGCGCTGAGCGTAGCCTTTTCGCGCGGTCGATGGCGGCGAGCAGACCTCGCCGTTGCCGCAGTCGGAGGTTTTGCGGCGATGGCGCTGTTGATCAAGGCGCGCAATGACGCAAGTCCGTTGGGTTCCTACCGCCGGCTCGCTCAAGCGATTCACGCACCTTTGGAGCAGGGGTGCGTGCTGGCCTCCTATCGCCATTTCGTTCAGTCGCTTCCGTTTTACACCGGAGCGCGGGAAGCTCTGGTCTCTTACCGAGGCGAGTTGGAGCCGTTCAGCCGCAGCCTGGACGCAAGGGCGAGCTTTATAAACAACGACGCAGATCTGCTGGCGCTCTGGCGCTCGTCGCAATGCGTTATTTTGATAGCTGACCGGCAGTATCTGCCAGACCTGGCAAAGTTTCTTTCACCGGCTCCGCAAGCGGTCGCTTCGGAAGGGCAAAAGGTGGCGCTTTCCAACCAGGTCGCGCCGCGCTTGGGAATGCCTCCTGCCGGGGCGACCAGAGAGTTGCTACCGCGCGACTGAGTATCGGTGTAATAAGTGATGGCATGAGGTTTATGCAGCAAGAGAGCTTGTTATGGTTTCGTCGTCCGGCAAAGTGAGCGTGTTGCACGAAGTGTCCACGCCGGTGACGAGGCTGGTTTCGATCGTAGTCCCTATTTACAACGAGGCGGCCAATCTTAGCACGCTATGGGATAGACTTAGCGCGGTGTTGAAGGCGCTCAGCTGCAGCTGGGAGGTGGTCTTTGTTGATGACGGATCGTCGGACGGCTCGTTGGCACTCTTGCGCGAGCTTGCCGCGCGCGAGCCGCGAGTTAAGGTGGTGGAACTGGCGCGCAACTTCGGCCAACATTCGGCGATCCTCGCCGGCTTTCGCCAGAGCCGCGGCGACGTGGTAGTGACGCTGGACGGCGACCTGCAGAACCCGCCCGAGGAAATCCCCCGCCTGCTTGAAGCTATCGAAGCCGGCAACGACGTGGTGGGAGGATGGCGCGCCAACCGCCAGGACCACGCTTACCGCCGCTTCGCCTCGCGTTGGCATAACCGCCTTACCTCGTTGATTGTCGGCGTCCCGATGCACGACTACGGTTGCATGCTGCGCGCCTATCGGCGCCATATCGTGGAAACCGTTGTGCAATGCGACGAGAAGGCCGCCTTTATTCCGGCTTTGGCTGCGAGTTTCGCCAAGCGCGTTGCTGAGATACCGGTCGCGCACGATCAGCGCGCGGCAGGCGAGTCGAAGTACAACTTGCTTGGCTTGGCCAAGCTCAGCCTCAACCTGATCACCGGGTTTTCCTTGGCGCCGGTTCAGTTCGTGAGCCTGCTCGGTATTTTTATCGCACTGATCGACGGGGCGTTCGCCGGTTTCCTGATACTCCATCGTCTCTTATATGGGCCGCAGCAGGAAGGCGCGCTGTGGACGTTGTTCGCAGTGCTGTTTTTGTTCGTGGGCTTTTTATTTTTGGCGCTCGGCTTGATCGGCGAGTACGTCGGACGCATTTACCAGGAAGTGCGCCATCGTCCTACCTACGTTGTTCGGGACGTGCACGGCGGCGACCGGGACCGCAGCGAGCACCGGTAAGGTTCGATCAAGTTGACTGCTGCCCAAAGCGAGAAACCGCGGGCTGTGCAAGAGGCCTCGTGCGTGGTATTCGCCTACCACGAGATGGGCTACGCCTGCTTTGAGGCTTTGCTCGGACTGGGCGCGCCGGTTGCGGCGCTGTTTACCCATCCGGATGATCCGGCGGAAGCCGTATGGTGGCGCTCATGCGTGGAGCTGGCGCGACGCCATGGCGTGCCCGTCCATTTGAGCGACGGGCCGCTTGACGGCGAGCTAGTCGCACGCGTCGCTTCGCTCAAGCCGGAGGTGATATATTCGTTTTACTATCGTGCCCTGCTTTCGGATTTGGTGCTCAAAAGCGCGACTATCGCCGCCTTGAACCTTCACGGGTCGTTGTTGCCCGCTTATCGCGGGCGAGCTCCGGTCAACTGGGTGCTGGTCAACGGTGAGCGCAGGACCGGCGTCACGCTTCATCACATGGTGGCCAAGGCTGACGCGGGTGATATCGTCGCGCAATGCGAGACCGAGATAAGCGACGACGATACTGCTTTCACGCTTTACGGCCGGCTGGTCGCGATGGGCGCTGCGATAGTGCGCCAATGGCACCCGCGAATCGTCGCCGGTGACGCGCCAAGGATTCCTCAAGACCATGCGCGCGCGACTTACTTCGGCCGCAGGCGGCCCGAGGATGGCCGAATCCAATGGACCTGGCCGGCGCGGCGAATCTTCAACCTGGTGCGCGCTGTGAGCCATCCGTATCCTGGCGCTTTTTGCTTTGCGCAAGAGCGCAAGATGTTCGTATGGCGGGCGCGAATCGGGCAAGAGAGCGAAAGGCGAGGCGAACCAGGCGCGATAATCGGCACGGTCGGCGCGCAAGGGCTGGAAGTTGCCGCGGGCGAGGGCAGTGTCGTTCTCGAAAGCGTGCAGCCGCAAGGTGGCGAGGAGATAGCGGCGGGCCTGCTGGGCCAGCAAGAATTTCTACGTAACGTCGTTAAGCTGGCGTAGTTTAACCGGAGTTAATTTATGCGAGTGCTGATTACCGGCGGTGGAGGGTTTTTGGGCTCTCACCTATCTGATGCCTTCATCGCCCGAGGGGACGAGGTTTACGTCCTCGACACAGGATCGATTATCAAGGTGCGTCATCTCTTGGATAGCCCCGGTTTTCACTACGTCCACGACAGCATCTTTAACCTCGAACTGCTCGACGGCCTGGTCGCCAAGGCGGATCTCATTTACCATTTGGCCGCCGTGGTGGGGGTCGAGCATTACGTGGCGGACCCTTACCAGACGCTCAACGTCAACGTTAATGGGACGCAGAACGTCCTCAAGGCCGCATACAAATACAACAAGCGCGTGGTCTTCGGCTCCACTTCCGAGGTTTACGGTCGTAACCCGAAGGTACCGTGGAGCGAGCACGACGACCGAGTTTTGGGCGCGACCTCGGTCGACCGATGGTGTTACTCGACCTCGAAGGCGGTAGGCGAACATTTCTGCTTCGCGTACCATAAGATGGGATTGCCGGTGGTCGTGCTGCGTTTTTTCAACGTTTACGGGCCCCGTCTGGACCGCCTCGACGTCGGACGGGTCTTCACCATCTTTATGGGGCAATTGCTGCGCGGCGCCGACATCACGGTGGTGGGCGACGGTAGTCAGACGCGATGCTTCACCTATGTCACGGACGCTGTCAAGGGAATGGTGCAGGCCGGCCTTAAGCAAGAGGCCGTCGGCGAGGCGATCAACATCGGGACTGAGGTCGAAACCAGCATCCTGGAGTTCGCCCGCTTGATGATCAAGCTTTACGGGGCGAGTAAGTCGAAGATTAAGCTGGTCAGCCAAGAGGAAATCTACGGTTCGAGTTACGAAGACATTCCTCGCCGCGTTCCCGATACGACGAAAATGCGGACGCTCTTGGGCGTGACGCCCAAAGTCTCGCTCGAGGACGGCCTAAGGCTAACGATCGATTGGTTCGAAAGCGAGCAACAAAAGGGGTGACGCGCGCGGATAGGCCGCGCCGCAAGCTTGTCTCGGGCAAGCGCCCGCCTTTTGGCTGCGGGAGCCGAGAACAAAGGTCTTCGACCAAGCGCCGGACGTTTTGACCGGAGCGAAAAAAGGCGCCGTGGACGTGGCGATCAAAGTCGACGTAGACACGCATGACGGCCTCAAAAACGGGGTTCCCGCCCTGATGCGCCTGCTGGAGCAGGAGCATGTGAGCGGCAGTTTTTTTGTCGCGATGGGGCCGGACAACTCGGGTAAAGCTATACGGCGAGTCTTCCGCAACCGAGGGTTTCTAGGCAAGATGCTGAGGACCCGCGCGGTGGCTACCTATGGCTGGCGCACGGTTCTTTCAGGCACGTTGCTGCCGGCCAGGCCGGTCGCGCTGGCCTTTCCCGACCTGATGCGCGAGCTGCGCGCGCGCGGCTTTGAGGTCGGCGTTCATGGCTACGACCATGTGCGCTGGCATGACGAACTCGATCACCTGGGAGAGTCCGGGATCCGCGCGGAACTCGCGGACGCCTTCGAGGCGTACCGCGCGATCTTTGGCGAGCCGGCGCAAAGCTTCGCCGCGCCGGCGTGGCGTGACAACGCGTTGTCGCTGACGCTGCTCGATAGCATGGGTCTTAAGTACCACAGCGACGTGCGCGGCCGGACGCCATTTAGATGTGCGGTCGAGGGCCGCGTGCTGGCCACGCTGGAGATCCCCACCACGCTGCCCACGCTCGACGAGGTTCTGGGAAGCCGCGGTCTCAAGGACCTGCGCGCGTTGGTCAGGTTCTACCTTGGCTTGTTCCGAGACGATGCGCTCAACGTTCATACTATCCACGCTGAGATCGAGGGTGGGCCTTGCCTAGACGTGTTTCGCGAACTCGTGCGCGCGCTGAAAGCACGCGGGGTGACTTTCCACAGGCTGGACGCCGTCGCGCAGCAGGTCGCTGCGCTACCCATGCCGGTGTGTGACATCGTCAGGTCGTTCGTGGCGGGTCGTGCCGGATGGGTGGCGATGCAAGGCAGCGAAAGCACCGGCGCGCCGGCTCCGGAGCCGGAGGCCGCCTGACTCTCGCCTCGAACCTGCCTCAGCGCTTGCGGCGCCGTTCGGCCTCGTATTAACTCAGTAAAGATCTCGCGGAGCTTGCCCTGCGGGCAAACGCCTCTGCGGCGGACCTTACGCGAAGCACGGAGAGCGATGCCCTCGGCTTAGAAGGTCGAGCGCGGCGTCGTCAGGAGCATCCCATGATAGCCAATCTGATCGGCGGCAAATGGAGTCAACCGTTCGGGCGCGAGAGCCTGCCGGTGTTTAATCCGGCGACCGGAGAGGTGATCGACCAGGTCCCGCTGTCCGGCGAGCGCGAGGTGGCGCTCGCGGTCGAGTCGGCGGCCAAGGCGTACCCCAGTTGGTCCGCAAGCTCGGTTGGCGAGCGTACGCAGATGATGTTTCGCTATAAGGCCTTGCTCGAAGCGCATGTGGAAGAGCTTGCCGCGATCGTCACGAGACATCACGGGAAGACGCTTGACGAGGCTCGCGGCGAGGTTCGCCGCGGCGTCGAGGTGGTAGACTTCGCCTGCGGCGCGCCGACTCTGCTTCAGGGACGAACCTTGCGCGCCGTAACTCGCGACGTCGACCAGGATTATTACCGCTATCCGCTCGGCGTCGTGGCGGGGATCACGCCGTTTAATTTCCCGGTGATGATCCCGCTCTGGATGTTCCCGTTGGCGATAATGGCCGGCAATACATTTGTGCTCAAGCCTTCCGAGCGCACGCCTCTAGGCGCGATGCGTCTCGCCGAGTTGTTTGCCGAGGCGGGATTTCCCGAGGGAGTCTTGAACCTGGTTCACGGAGCGCGAGAAACGGTCGATGTCCTGCTGACCCATCCCGCGGTGAGCGCGGTGTCCTTTGTCGGCTCGGAGCCTGTGGCGCGCTATGTGTATCAGAAGGCGGCGAGCAACGGAAAGCGCGTGCAAGCGGCCGGCGGAGCCAAGAACCATATCTTCGTGATGCCTGACGCCGACCTGTCGCTCGCGCTTCCGGCTATCCTTAACTCGGCCTTCGGCAACGCCGGCGAGCGCTGTCTGGCCGGTAGCGTGGCGGTTGCCGTCGGCGAGGCGAGCAAAGTGCTGGTGGAGCGGTTGGCCGAAGAGACGCGCAAGCTGCGCGTTGGCCCCGGCGATCAGAGCGCGGTCGATATAGGTCCGCTCATCCGCGAGGAGCATCGCCGCCGCGTGTTGAGCCATATTGAGCGCGGTGTCAGCGAAGGCGCCCGTCCGGTGGTTGACGGTCGCGACCGGGCTTATCTAACTGGCCCCGGGTTTTTTCTCGGACCGACGATCCTCGCGCAAGTGACTCCGGCGATGGCCGTGGCTCGCGAGGAGATCTTCGGCCCGGTGCTGTCGGTGACGAGCGCGGCGCAGCTGAAGGAGGCTATCGCTCAGGCGAACCGTGTCGAGTTCGGCAACATGGCGACAATTTTCACCGATTCCGGCAAGAGCGCGCGCGAGTTCCGCGAGGGTATCGAGGCTGGAATGGTCGGAGTTAATGTGGGCGTCGCGCAGCCGTTCGCTTTCTATCCGTTTTCGGGCTGGAAAGGCTCCTTTTATGGCGACTTGCATATTCACGGCACTGACGGGGTAGACTTTTACACTCGAAAAAAGGTTGTTGTTTCGCGCTGGTGACCGGCGGTCGCGCGCCTTTCTCGTGCGTTGAATCGGATGGGTAGTTAGATGTGCCGGCACAACGTTCGCTGACCTTGATCCGCTGCGGACGACGGTCGAGTTTATCGCTGCCGTCCCGGCGATGGCTGCGCGGGGTTTCCCCGTCTTGGGAAGCGACCAGCCGAGAGCAAGCTTAAGTCCTGTTTAGGAGGTAACGATGGTTCTGCGAAAAGTCGCAGTGGCGTTTGCGTGGTGTGCTCTTACTCTCAGTTGCGCAGCATTCTGGCTGTTTAGCAGCGGGAGTGACGCAGGCTCGAAGAGCCGTTTGAAGGTGACTATCGCGGGAATTCGGTCTGGACGCGCGATACCGCCAGACAACGCCTTCTGCGTGCCGGCGAAAGAAGGGCACGTGACGTTGGGTCCGAACAAAAGCCCCGAGATTAAATGGTCCAAGGGACCGAAGGGAACTGCCTCTTACGCCATAGTTATGTACGACACCGACGTTCCCTCCGAGCGAAGCAACGTGAACAAAGAGGGCAAGGTAATCCCCAAAACGCTTAAGCGGATCCGCTTCTATCATTGGCTTCTCGTCGACATCCCGCCGGACGTCAACGAGTTGGCCATGGGTGCCGACTCGACCGAGGTAACGCATCACGGCAAGCCCGCGGGGAAAACCGACCATGGAGTGCGCGGCGTGAACAGCTATACGATATTTCTCGCCGGCAACCCCGATATGAAGGGCACTTACGGCGGTTACGACGGACCGTGCCCGCCCTGGAACGACACGATCATTCATCATTATCACTTCATGGTTTACGCGCTGGACGTGCCGTCTCTCGGACTGCCTGATAATTTCGACGGCGACCAGGCGATGAAGGCGATGAGCGGCCACGTGCTGGCCGAAGGCGGCGTCACTGGAGTATACGCGCTCAACCCGGACGTTGCGAAGCGCCTGCCCAAGTAGTTGCGCGAAGATGCCTGGCGTGGACATAAGGCCACGCCGGGCATTGTGCTGACTGATGCCGAGCGCCCCTGCGCGGGGCCCGAGGACCCTCATTGTTTTGACTTCTCGCGGCGGAGAAGCTCTAGAAGCAAGCCGTCGCGCTCGGCGACTGTGGCCGATAACCGCTCGGGCGGCCACGTGTAGAGGCCTTTTCCCGTGGAAGGACCGAGTTCGTTGCGCTCGACTGGTTCCACCAGGAGTTGCAACGGTTCGCTGCCGGAAGCGAGTTCCGGAAAAAGCTGGCGAGAGATCGCTGCAAACGTGTGAAGCCCGCCGAGGTCGGCGGTCATCAAAGGGCCCACCGTGGCCAGGCGCCGACCGAATGAAGAGGTCACTACGTCGTCGATCTCCTCGACGGTCGCTACGCCGCTTTGCACCAGTGCAAGCGCCTCGCGCAGGAGCGCGTACTGAAGGCGGTTGCCGATGAAACCCGCGACTTCGCGCCTGACCAACACCGGTCGATGACCGATCTTCTTGAGCAAGTCGAACGCATTGCTCAGCGTCGACTGGCTGGTTTTTGGGCTTGGCACGACTTCGACCAACGGGATCAGATGGGGCGGGCTCCAGAAATGCGTCACGACGAAGCGTTCGGGATGATTCATTCGCTGGCTTAGCACGCTCGGTTGAAGCCCTGAGGTATTGCTGGTGATCAACACAGTAGGCGCGCACAACGCTTCGACCTTTTCATAAAGGTCGACCTTCGCCCCAACATCTTCGACGACCGCCTCCACCACGACGTCGGCTCCTTCGACCGCGACGGCAAGAGTCGTTTTGGCGACCATGCGCGCCAGGACAGCGCGCTCGTCGGGCCCGCCGAGACCTCCCGCGCGCAGTTGCTCCAGAGCTCCTTTTACTCGCGCCATCGCCTGGCGCAGACGGTCCTCCTGAATATCGTACATCGCAACTTCGGATCCGGCGCGTGCGTAAACCATCGCGATCAGGGAGCCCATCAGTCCGGTTCCCAGAACCGCTACGCGGGGCGCTTTGCGGTCTATCTCCATGGCATTCCTCCCGAATTTTAGAGCGCCATAGGCGTCCGAACTGCGGCAATATAACGGAGCACGGGCAGGATGCGGCCTGCCCGTCGTTTACGAGTCGCGGATTGCTGGCTTCGGGCCTCGCGGCGCTTCATTGAGCGTAGCCGTCGCAGGCGGGTCGAGCAAAGTCATTAGCCGCGGACTCAGGCCACGCTGCGACTCTGCCGCGCGAGCAGGAGCGAGACGCTTGGGCTATGATAAACGGCATACAGCGGCGCCGTGTGTACATCAGGGTCGGGGTACGTAGGCGAGTAGAGCGCGCGGGCCGCGCTTCCGGAGGCGAGAATGCGGGTCGTCATAACTGGGGGGAGCGGGTTCCTCGGCTCCGCGCTGGCTCGAGCGCTCATAAGCCGTGGTTTTTTGCGCGGCCGGTCTGGAAAGCGAGAGGAAATTCGCGAGTTGGTTGCGGTGGACGTCGAGCCCGCGCGCGAGAGCGTCCGCGGTGCGACGTATCTTAGCGGCGACCTGTTGGATTCCGAAATCTTGGCTGCCGCGATTACGTCGGATACCGATAGCGTCTTTCACCTTGCGGCGGTGGTGAGCGCTGCGGCTGAGGTTGACTTTGACCTCGGAATGAGGGTCAACTTCGACGTAACCCGCGCGCTTATTGGTCAGCTGCGCGTGTGCGGCGGGCAGCCTCGGTTGATTTTTCCCAGCTCGCTGGCGATCTTCGGAGCGATGATTCCCGAGGTTGTCACGGCACGTACGGCCGCCTTTCCTCTTTCGTCTTACGGAACGCAAAAGGCGATGGCGGAGCTTCTGATCAACGACGCCAGCCGCAAGGGTTTTATAGACGGGCGCGCCATACGCCTGCCCACGATCGTCGTGCGTCCCGGAAAGCCGAACCGCGCGGCGTCGTCGTTCGCCAGCTCGATCCTCCGCGAGCCGCTCGGGGGCCAGCAGGCCGTATGTCCGGTTGCCCGTGAGACCGCGCTGTGGATCGCGTCGCCGCGCGCGGCCGTCGCGGGCCTGATTCATGCGCATGAGACCGTTCCTGAACAATGGGGCGACGTTCGCATCGCCAACTTGCCCGGCATTACCGTTACCGTCAACGAGATGGTTGAGGCGCTGCGGCGCTCGGGTGGCGACCCGGGGCTGATTCGCTTCGAGCGCGACCCTGCGGTCGAGCGAATTGTATGTACGTGGCCGCCGCGGATCGAGACCGAGCGCGAGCGCTCGATGGGATTTAGCGCCGACCGTGGAATTGACGAGATCGTGCGGGGGTACATCGAGGACTACCTGGACGGCCGGCCGGTGGCAAAGGGAACAAAATGACGGCGGCGCAGGCGTCAAAGGAAAGAGCTGGCGGCCTGTTGCTCGGCTGTATCGCCGACGACGTGACCGGCGCAACCGACTTGGCCAGCACGCTTGCCGACCTCGGAATGCGTACGGTTCAACTTATCGGCCTTCCGGCGGACCAAGATCGGCTGCGTGAGATCGACGCGATCGTGGTCGCGCTCAAATCGCGCACGGCGCCTGCGACATGGGCGGTCGAGCAGTCGTGCCGCGCGCTTGACTGGTTGCTCGAAGCCGGCGCGCGGCAAATTTTCTTCAAATACTGCTCGACGTTCGACTCCACGGATCGCGGAAACATCGGACCGGTGGCCCGCGCCCTACTCGAGCGAATGGGGGAACAGTTTACGATCGCCTGTCCCGCGTTTCCCACCAATGGGCGTACCGTCTACCAGGGACATCTGTTCGTTGGCCGCGCGCTTTTGTCGGAGTCGGGCATGGAGCGGCATCCGCTCAATCCGATGACCGACCCAAACTTGATTCGCCTGCTCGGCCGTCAGGTAAAAGAAGCGGTCGGGTTGGTGCCTTATGAGATTGTCGAGCAGGGCGAGAGTGCGATCGGCCGAAGCTTTGCCGAGATGCGCGCGGCGGGCGTTCGCTTTGCTATAGTGGACGCGCTTTGCGACCGGCATTTGCTCGCGATCGGCGCCGCGTGCGCGGACCTGCGCCTGGTGACCGGCGGGTCGGGCGTCGCGATAGGATTGCCTGACAATTTTCGTTCGCGCGGTTTGCTAAGACCAGGCTCCGAGGGGTTATCGCTGGGACGCGCCGGAGGCTCCGCCGCGATTCTGGCGGGCAGTTGCTCCCGCGCGACGCTGGCGCAGATAAAATATATGCGCGAAGCCGGCGTCTCGAGCTTTGCGCTCGACCCGTTGAAGATTCCCCATGAGGACGTGGTCGATGCGGCGCTTCGCTGGGCTCTGCCCAGGCTGGGCGAGACGCCGGTGATGATCTATTCCAGCGCTGACACCGACGAGGTTGCGCGGGTGCAGGAAGCGCTTGGCCGCGAGCGCGCCGGAGATTTGATCGAGCAAGCGATGGCCCGGGTCGCTTGCCGTCTCGTGGAGGCCGGGGTGCGCCGGATGCTGGTGGCGGGCGGTGAGACGGCCGGGGCCGTGGTGCAGGCACTCGGGGTGCGCGCCCTGCGAATCGGAATGTCGATCGACCCCGGCGTGCCGTGGACCAGGAGTTGCGGCGAGCCCGAGATTTTTCTCGCGCTCAAGTCCGGAAATTTCGGTTCGGTGGATTTCTTCGCCAAGGCCTTTCGGAGGCTGCAATGAATGAGGCTGAGCTAAGGGAGCAGATTGTTCGCTTCGGTCGCTCGCTTTTCGAGCGAGGTCTGACCCCCGGCAACTCCGGAAATTTGAGCGCGCGCGTGGGCGAGCGCTATCTGATGACACCGACGAACTCCTGCCTCGGGACGCTCGAAGCGCAGCGCTTGTCGCTCGTGGACCGTCAAGGCCGCCTGCTCTCCGGTGATCCGCCAACTAGAGAAAACTTTCTCCATCTCGCGTTCTATGACCAGCGGCCTTCAGCCAACGCGGTGGTTCATCTTCATAGCGTGCACGCGGTCGCGGTCTCCTGCTTGGCTGACGTTGACCCGCAAGACGTGATGCCGCCGATCACTCCGTATTATGTGGTGCGCGTCGGACGGCTGCCGCTGATACCCTACTACCCGCCGGGCGATATTGAGCTGGCGCGGGCGGTGGGGTTGCTCGCGCCGAGCTTCAGCGCGCTGTTGCTCGCAAATCACGGTCCGGTGGTCGCAGGGACGTCGCTGGAGGCCGCGGTGAATACGATTGAGGAGCTGGAAGCCACGGCGCGGCTCTTTTTGCTCGTGCGTGGAGAGAAGGTCCGGCGGCTTACGGCCGAGCAGATCGAAGAGCTGCGCCGGCGCTATCCGCAACCGTAAAACTGACTTTGTAGGGGATGACGAGCGATGCCTAGATTTGCGGCGAATCTCACGATGATGTTCAACGAGATGGAGTTCTTGGCTCGTTTCTCCGCCGCCGCCGAAGCCGGCTTCACCGCCGTGGAGTTCTTGTTCCCGTATGACCATCCGAAGAGCGAGTTGGCTGCCCGTCTGCGCGAAGCAGGCTTGGAGCAGGTGCTGTTCAATCTGCCGCCCGGCGACTGGAACGCCGGTGAACGCGGAGTAGCGGCCTTGCCTGGCCGAGAATCGGAATTTCGCGCGGGCCTAGCCACGGCCTTAGAGTACGCGGAGGCGCTCGGATGTCCGCGCCTGCATGCGATGGCGGGGGTGGTGCCCAAAGGCGTCGATTTGGCGCAGTGCGAAGCGGTCTACGTCGACAACCTCCGCTTCGCCGCCCGGGCCGCCCGTTCGGCGGGTGTCGAGCTGTTAATCGAACCGATTAACGCGCGGGACATGCCTGGTTACTTTCTCAATCGGACCGATCAGGCGTGCCGAATAATCGAGGCTGTTGGGCAGGACAATTTGTTTCTTCAGTACGACGTGTATCATGCGCAAATCTCCGAGGGCTTTCTAGTTGAGACCTTTCGCGCGAATCGCGATCGTATCCGCCATATTCAAATCGCCGGCGTTCCAGGCCGGGGCGAGCCCGATGCGCAGCAGGAAATTAACTATCCCTTCTTTTTTGCTGCGATCGACGCCGCCGGATACGACGGGTGGTTCGGCTGTGAGTATCGGCCGCGCGCCGGAACAGTCGAGGGGCTCGGTTGGCTCGCGCCGTACCTCGCGAAGCTTGCGCGGCGAAAGCGCGCCGCGAGTTAGAATTTCGCCGGCGGAAGTCGAAAGTTACGCGGTTGATCCGGCCGCGTCGCATCGCCCCAAGATTTCGCTAAGCGGCGGCAATCACCCGCGTCCGATAGCATCGCCATTACGAGCCTGCCGAAACGCGGCGCCCGCCGCAACGCGGAGAACGCTCAGAAAGCGGCGAAACTTTCGTCCGTCAGGTCGGCTATAAACATGTGACCTGGCGAGTGAGTGATCGCGAAGCGCGGATGCGAAGCCATCAGCACGCTTTGAAACGTCACGCCGCAAGCCCAGAAAACCGGCACTTCGCCGGTATTGATCATCACCGGGTCACCGAAGTCGGGCTCCCCGAGATTGGCAATTCCGATCGCGCGCGGGTCGCCGATATGGACGGGCGCGCCGTGCGATAGCGGGAACCGAGTCGTTATTTGCACGGCTCGCGAGATCATCCGCGCCGGTATCGGCCGCATCGTTACCACGAGCGGACCGCTCAATGAGCCCGCCGGTCGGCACGGTATGTTGGTTTTGAACATGGGGACGTTGACGCCCTGCTCGATGTGCCTGACCGGAACGCCTGCTTCCAGGAGCGCCCATTCGAAGGTCAAGCTGCATCCGGTCAAGAACGCGACCAAATCATCCCGCCATAGGTCGGCGATTTGCTGCAGTTCGTCGACCAGCGCGCCATCCTCGTAGACGCGGTACGAGGGTAGGTCCGTGCGCAAATCCGCCTCGGGCGCAAGCAGCGAGGGTGTGAAACTTCCGGTCTCGGTAACCTCCAGAACAGGGCACGGCGCCGGATTACGCTGCGCAAAAAGCAGCACGTCGTAGGCAAGCGCCTTGGGAACGATCAGCAGATTCGCCTGCGTGTACCCTTTGCACCATCCCGTCGTCGGCGTCTTAAGGCCGGAGCGAAAGCGCTCGCGCGCCTGTTGCGGGCTAAGCGAAGCGACATCTTCCATTTCGGTTGCTCCAAAATTCATGGCATGTCGCCCTGAGGTTGTGACGTTAAAAGGGAAATACCGCACAGTGCCCGCGAAAGCAATTCGCGATCGTCGACGGCCACAGCGACGGGCCCGCTGATCGTAGCCTCAGCGCTGTCTGGTTGCGCGTGGAAGCAGAGCGAGCAGTTCGAGAACACGCGATGGCGGAGCTGTTGATTCATTTCGCCGCAGTGTTTTCCTAGGTGTATCGACCATCGCGCCAAGAACGAGGAAGCAACAGGGGCCGCTGGCTTTTCCTTTCGGCAAATGGCGGGAGATCTTCGCGCGGCCTCGTTGGTGAATGGCTCAGGCGCCCGCGGGCCGAAAGCACGTATCTCGAACCTGGTAGCGCGTGCGAAAATTGCGACGATGAAGCTTTCAACGTCAAGTTGCCCGATGAATTTTTCAGTCGCGAGGTCTTTTAGTTAATCGCCGGAGCCGGATATCTGAGCGAAGCCCGGCGCCAATACTCTGAGTATGCGTGTTTTTACTCGGGGCCGTTCGGAATTTTGATTGAATGAGGTATGCGTTCTCGGCCAAGAACTTGAAATCAAGTCGAAGGTCTAAAAAATTCCTGGTATCAAGTGTCAACGCGCTTTGGCACGGTATTTCACATAGCCTGACAGGTTTTTGGCGAGGAATTTTCTTCGTCGAAGAGGCGCCACACAAAACCGATGATCGTGAGGAGAGAGGCGATGAGTCCCCAGTAAGAACAGAGCGCCAATTACGTCCTAATGACATATACTGACGCGCTCGCATATTTCGGGTTCCGCACGATTGCGTACGGACCGGTCGAAATCACTCTTACTTTCGACGACTTCGACAATGGCGGATCCAAAAAGAGCTTTCTTTGAATACTCTGAACACCATCCACATCGCACGCATTATGAGAAGTTGCCCAGTGTAGAGAGCCAGGCTGGAACATTAGACCAGCCGAAACGACGGTCAAGTCCAGGCACGACGAACGCAGCGATGGCCGGGAGTCCGGCGCATAGCACGATGATCTTGTGGATGGCACGCTTCTCTGCCGTCGGACCGGCTCTGGTCCTGTTCGCGAGAAGCACGGGGTCACTTGAGATGAAAAGTACGAGAAGAACGCTTGACGCGGCGCTCACTCCAAGATAGACCCAAGCCTGCCAGCAATCGATCGTCCCCGCCGAAGGGAACGGCGCGAGCGCGATGAGGACCGAGGTCACGACAACCTGGAGCCAGATCTTTACCTTGGCGTTTCTCATGATCTCATGGCCGTCGCCGCGTGTTGTCCCCACGCGCGTCGGTCAAATGGCTTTACATGAGTTCGTCCAACCCCATATTCGTCCGGGATTTCCCACTTCGTGGGAATCGCTGGCCCGTTTGAAACACAGAATTCCTAGCGAAAGCACTCCGTTCAGCGGACAGAGACTTGTTCCCGTGGGCTGGCATTGGTTGAGTCGGATCGTGCAAGCCTCCGGTTCGTGGTGACGGTCGTCCATCCAAGCTTGTCCATGTCGTCCATGCGCATCAAGGCGTATCGAAACGGCTGGTCCGAAACGGTCACCGCGCCCTGATAAGGATGCGCGAGTTCCAGAATTGCCAGAATCGTCAACCCGAGCAGGCTTGATAGAATCGCGCACATCAGGGCTTGCCAGCGAAAGGCTTCGTGGCCGAAAAAGTAGCTGAAGCCGACAGTGATCAGCAGACCCGCGTAGATTACCACCCAGACGACTCCTGGCAGATCTTCCCTGCAGTATAAGTAGCGCAGACCGAAGCTCTCGCTCAGTTGAGAGAGTTCGTCGAGGCTCTTGTCGAGGATCGCCTTCTGGCGCGGATGATCCGGCGGGCGGTAATTGGTCACGATTTGCCATAAGACCAATGGACCCAGCGAATCGTCCATGCCCTGGAACTGCTCGCGCGCCATCTCCGGCCAATCGCGGTCGATCACTTGGTGAGTATACGCACGAATCGCAGTCTGCATCTGCGCGGCGGTCGGCTCTGCGAAGCCTTTTGCTAAACGATAGAGTGCGGTGAGCGCAATTCCTTCGCGTTGGACGTTAGCCTCAGCGCGATCGAAGCGCTGCCACGAAGCGACGATCACGAAGGCCAACAAAAGCCCATAGAAGGCGCCGATTACGCCGAACGTAACTCCGGCAACCTCGTGGTTCTTTTTCAGACGCGCGAGAGGCACCGCCCTTCGCACCAAGTAGAGTCCTGTCACGCTCAAGGTCGGAAACGCGGCGAATACAAATAGGAGTTGTTCCCAGGTGGACCAATACAGTAGAAAATGCATAACCAAACCCTCTCGGAATGGATTATCCTGCGCGCCATCTCAGGCCCGTGCTGAATGGGCGTTCCGCCGACGGCCGATGGGCGTGCAATTATCACTCAAGGCGGGGCGCAGCGGCTTCACTCCTGCGCGCTTACTACGCCGCTGATTAGGTTTAGGCGGTAGAGCGACCTGAGGTCGACCTCTTTTCCCGCTGATACAGCTTTAATCGTTCGAAAGAGGTCGTGCAAAACCGTCTCTTGCGCCCTTCGGGTCTGCTCGGCTTGATCGACGTCCACGGCGACGAAACGGATCGTGTCCCCGGGCAGGCGGCGACCCACGGCGGGAAGGTCTGCCGAGATGACGGTCGCGATTTTCGGATAGCCGCCGGTGGTTTGGTGGTCGGCGAGAAGAACGATCGGCTGGCCGTTGCCGGGCACTTGAATCGCTCCGGTTACTATTGCGTCGGAGACTATATCGTAACGCTTCCCCTTATGTTTCAACGACGGGCCTTCAAGGCGCATTCCCATGCGATCGGCGCTGGTGCTAACTGTGTACTCCGCGGCTAGAAAAGCCGCGACTGACTTGGCTGTGAAGCGGTCTTCTTGAGGACCCAGGACGACGCGTATAGCCTGGTCGCGCCGCGGCGACGGCGGCCTTGGCAGCTCGAGGTCGGCACGACCGCCGGCCTCGGCCAGCACGAGCGGAACGAGATCGCCTTCGCGAAGGGCTCGTCCCACGAAACCGCCGAGCGACCCGCGCGCGTACGTCGAGCGGCTCCCGAGACATGGGGAAATCGCTAACCCGCCTTCAACCGCGAGGTAACAACAAGCCGTTCCTTGCAATGCGCCGACCTCGAAGACGTCGTCGCGGTGCAGCCGCACGCTGCGCCAAGCGGGGATCGTTCGCCGATAATCTCCCAGCACCTCGATCAGACCGCCGCCGGCCAGCGCGACCCTGATCGATTCGGCCTTTACCGCAAGCGTCGGCCCGTGGTGGAAAATTTCCAGGGCGGCGGTCTCTGGGGAATTGCCGACCAGCGCGTTGGCCAAGCGCAGGCTTTCCGTATCCAGCGCGCCTGACACCGGCACGCCCATCCGTTGCCATCCGAGGCGACCGAGGTCCTGGACGGAGGTGTGCAGCCCGGGGCTGATCACTTCGAGCGCGCCGTTCATAGAACGAGCTTTTCATGGGGCGGCTGGTAGTTTCCTCCCGCGACCGCCGAGCGGAGACCTTCGAAGTCGTTCCGGTTTACGGGTTGGAAGATCACCTGATCGCCCGGTTCGAACAGCGAAGGAGAGGGCCTTGTCGGGTCGAAAAGGCGGATGGGCGTAGTGCCGATCAGATGCCATCCGCCGGGGCTTTCCACGGGATAAATGCCGGTCAATGAAGTCGCGATCGCAACCGAGCCGGCTGGCACCTTGACTCGGGGGTCGGTGCGCCGTGCAAGCCGCAACTTGGCGGGAAGATCTCCCATGTAGGGGAAGCCCGGCAAAAAGCCGAGCATGTAGACGTGGTAACGCCGTGCGCAATGCAGGGCGATTACGCCCGGCGGGTCAAGCCCGGTTCGCTCGGCCACGTAGGTGAGGTCGGGCGCGAGTTCTCCTTCGTAGCACACCGGTACGCGCCAGAGCGTCGCCTCGCGACGGACGCCGCCGTCGCGGCCAAGCAGCGATTCGATCGCGCGAATCAGCTGGCTTGCCTCGGTTTTCAGGGGATCGTAGTGGACGCAAAGCGAGCGGAAGGTCGGGACCGTTTCGATCACGCCGGGCAAGTTGTGCTCGCGCAGTGCGGCGTCCAGGCGCAACACCGACGCATTCAACTTGCGGCTGACTCGGTTGCCGAATTCGATGACCAGGGCCGTGTCGCCGCTGGGAAGAAATCGGACGCTCACGGTCCCGCTCCATGGTCTCGCGGCAGGACATCCCAATCCGTTGAAAGTGAGCGCGCAGCCGCGCTGCGGACCGGACACCGCCGGGCCGGTTTGCAGTGACCTATCACCCAACTGCCACTCCTTGGTAGCATGCGAATAGGAACGAAACAATATCATCCGCCCGCGGCGCACGGTCGAGAGATAGACCAAACTATTTCTGACGGCGGCCGGTTCGCGGACGAATCTCAGCGAACGGTTCATCGCTATGGCAAGGCAAATTAACCTGAACGCGGATATGGGCGAGAGTTTCGGCGCCTATAAGATGGGGCAGGATGAGGCGCTCTTGAAGATTGTTCGTTCGGCCAGTATCGCTTGCGGCTTTCACGCGGGCGATCCGAGCGTGATGCACGGCTTGGTGACGCGCGCAAAGGAAGAGGGCGTCAGTATCGGCGCTCATCCGGGCTTCAACGATTTGTGGGGCTTCGGGCGGCGACGGATAGATACCAACTTGCGCGATCTGGAATACATGGTCGCCTACCAGATCGGAGCGCTCCAGGCGATGGCGCAGTACGCCGGGCTCAAGGTCACGCATGTCAAGGCGCACGGCGCGCTGAGTAATATGGGAGCCGAGAATATCGAGGTCGCGCTTGCCGTGGGACGCGCGGTCAAAACGGTGGATCGTAGCCTGATATTCCTCGCCGTCGCCGGCACGCAATTGGAGGCCGCTGCGATAAAGCTGGGGCTCCCGTTAGCGCGCGAGGGCTTCTGCGACCGAAGCTATGAAGACGACGGAAATCTGACGCCGCGCAAGATCGCCGGCGCGGTCATCGGCGACCCGCAAATCGCCGCCAAAAACGCGCTCAGGATTGCGCTGGACGGGGAGGTTGTTTCGCGCACCGGCAAGCGCCTGGCGCTGCGCGCCGACAGCCTTTGCGTGCATGGCGACGAGCCAAACGCCCCAGCCGTGGCCAAGGCCGTGCGCGAGACGCTCGAGGCCAACGGCGTGCGCGTCGTGCCGCTCCCGGAAATGATCCCCTCCTAGCCGCCCTGTTCCGAACTAAATATGGCTCTGCACCGCCGAGCACGCCCTCGCCGACCGAAAGAGGGTGTTTTACGAGCGGTTTGTCGGCGGTCCTTAAGCTGTGCTCGTTTCCCACGCCCGTTCGGCACTACTCTAGAATTCGCTTGCCGCTGTTCGGTCGGTCAAAGCAAAAGCGCAGTGAGTTTTCCCTTGCCGAACAGGTCGTAAAAATGCCCGCCGGTCTAAAATGAATAGCCGCGGCTCACCACAGATGCTCAATTACTTGGCATCTTGACTTCGCTTTATTAAAGTTTCTCG
>JAJYYI010000059.1:42537-46794 GCA_021801125.1 Deltaproteobacteria bacterium
TGAATGGCATACCGCGCAGTACCGGAACGCGATTTATGGGGCTATCAGGGGCGGTGCGCGTGGAATGCCAGCTCTTCGCGCACATAGATTCCGGTAAGCCGCGGAATTGATGCTTCATACCAGCACCTGATCTTCCGCTTATACTTCGAAAGCGAATTGGAGGTTTCGCCGCAGACGCGGCAGAGTCTCGGCCGCGGATGAACGAAAGGTTAAAGTCGCATACCCAGAGCGACACAGTAGGTGGGACAAACCGGGCGTCTACTCAGCAAGCGAGAAAGAGATGGCATTCGCGCATTCCAGAAACGCTCAGGGAGTTCGGCACGATCTCGTCATCCACTTGACCAGGGTGGCGGCTTCTGCCGCCGATTTCGCTCAACACTTCGGCCCGCGCGAGCTTGGTTACTATGTTGGCATCTGGCACGACATCGGCAAGTTTGCTGACGCCTTCCAGCGGTACCTTGACGCGTGCGAGGTCGAGACTGAGCACCAAGCTCGCGGGCCTGATCACAAGGCAGCTGGTGCGAAGCTCGCGGCTGAACACGGAGGGCTCGCCGGACTGGTCATCCAGGGTCACCACGGGGGATTAAGGTCGCCTGAAGAGTTTCGCAATTGGCTAGCCGAAAAGGAACAAAACCCGAGTCTCAAGGAAGCATTAACAAACGCAAAACTCGCCATCAAGGGACTCGTTCCAACCGGTCGGCTTCACCTTCCTGAATATATCGAGTCGGACTCACTAGCCGCGGAATTCTTCCTCCGTATGCTCTTTTCGGCGCTGGTTGACGCTGACTATTTGGACACCGAGCTTCATTTCGATCCCCAACGTTCTTCCCTCCGCACGGGTGCGTTGCCCTTAGAAACTCTTTGGGCGCGTTTCCAAGCTGACCAGGCCCGCATCTCGGGGCGAAGCGACGATGTTCTGAGCCGCGCTCGCCACGAAATTTACGAAGGCTGCCTCGCCGCTGCCGATCACGCGCCGGGCTTCTTCCGACTCACCGTGCCCACCGGTGGCGGCAAGACCCGTGCGGTGATGGGTTTTGGGCTTCGACACGCTCTCCGGCATGGGCTGAGGCGAGTGGTGGTGGCGGTGCCTTTTATCAGCATCACGGAGCAGACGGCGGACGTTTATCGTGGGATCTTTGGCGGGGACAGCGTGCTCGAACATCACAGCGCGGTCGGCGCGGCGCGGGGAGACGCTGAAGATTTCAGCGAGCGGGCCGTGTGGTCGCGCCTGGCCGCCGAGAACTGGGACGCGCCGATCGTCGTAACCACCGCCGTCCAGCTTTTCGAGAGCCTCTTTGCCAATTCGACGCATCAGGCGCGTAAGCTTCATCGCCTCGCACGCAGCGTGATCGTTCTGGACGAGGCCCAGGCGTTGCCGCTTCGACTGCTCACACCGATCCTGGATGTTCTGCGTCAGTTGTGCCGCCATTACGGCACAACGGTGGTGATCTCGACCGCCACTCAGCCTGCCTTCGAGACAATCGCTGAATTTGCGCACCTCGGCGCTCGCGAGATGCTGCCCGACCACGCCCGGTTTTTTAGGCTCCTCAATCGCGTGGCTTACGAATGGAGAAAGGAGCCGGTGGACTGGGTCGAATGCGCGCAGATTTTGGCTTCAAGTGCTCAATCTCTCACAGTCGTAAACACCAAAGCGGCTGCGCTCGCCTTGTTGGACGCGCTCGGCGACCAAGATGCGTTTCACTTGTCTACGCTTCTATGCGGTGCTCACCGAAGCGCGGTTATCCAGGCGGTCCGACGGCGGTTGGCGTCTGGTCAACCATGCCGCCTTATTTCTACGCAAATCGTAGAGGCAGGCGTGGACCTCGACTTTCCCCTGGTGATACGCGCGATGGGGCCGCTCGACGCGATCATACAGGCTGCCGGCAGATGCAACCGCGAGGGGAAGCTTCCAGAAAAAGGCCGTCTCGTTGTGATCAGGCCAAAGGACGGGCGTCTGCCGCGCGGTTTCTATCGTACGGCCACCGATGTCAGCGAGGCGTTGCTCGGGAGCGCGGCCAACCCAGACCCCAACGACCCGAGCCTCGCTCGAGCCTACTTCAGGCGGCTCTTGATGACGCTACCCGTCGATCGCGAGAAAATTCAGGAATATCGTCGCAGACTCGACTACCCCAAGGTTGCCGCGCTGTTCCGGATGATCGACGACCACACGGAAGCTGTCGTAGTCCCCTACGGGTCGCCCGAGGAGCAAAGGCGCACGCGAAACGTGCTAGAAAGATTGCGTCGCGGAACTCCCGGCGGTCGCGGACTTACGCGCTTGCTCCAGCCCTACCTGGTGCCAGTTCGAACTCACGCTGCGAACAACTACCGCAGCAAAGGTCTTATCAAAGAAGTCGCACCCGGAATCGGTGAGTGGCTTGGGGAATATGACCGCGTGCGCGGCCTCGTCGCCGACGACCCGGCGCTGACCGATCTGATCGTGTGAAGAATGGGAGGTCTGACATATGGCCGATGCGCCGTTGACGGTTAGAGTGTGGGGCGAGTTTGCATGCTTCACCCGCCCTGAAATGAAAGTCGAGCGCGTGAGCTATCCGGTCATGACCCCGTCCGCCGCGCGCGGGATTCTGGAAGCGATCTTCTGGAAGCCCGAGTTTTCATGGCGGGTCGAAAGCATCTCGATCTTGAAGCCGATTTGCTACTTCTCGATCCTGCGCAACGAGATCAACGAGCGCCAGAGCTACCGTGTCGCTCAATCATGGGCGGAAAACGGCGGTTGCTATCTCGCGGACCATCCGCGAAGCCGCGCTCAGCGCCACACGCTCGCGTTGCGCGACGTCGATTACCTGATTACCGCACAGATAGTCCTGCTTTCCCATGCGACCGATGATCCCGCCAAATACCGCGACCAGTTCCGGCGCCGGGTGCGCGACGGACGATGTTTTGCCACACCTTACCTAGGATGCCGCGAATTCGCTGCCGCATTCGGCGCACCCGATGGGAGCGAGCGTCCGATTGACCTCTCAGAGGATTTCGGTCCTATGCTGCTCGACCTTGATTACGCGCCGGACCGTTCCGGGCGTGGTGTTCCGCGGTTTTTCAACGCTCGAATCGCGCGCGGAGTGCTGCGCGTGCCGTCGCCTGATGGAAATGGGGGAAGCGATGCTGCTTAAACGCCTCGTTGAGTATTCGGAGCGCCTTGAGCCCCAGCCGGCGTTGTACGCCGAGATAGCCGTCCGTTACATCGTCGAGCTGGACTCAAGAGGATGTCCACTTAGTCCCAAACCGGTGGATACTTCCGACCCTGCAACGCTGCGCGCCAGAGACGGTCAGCGGCGATTGATGCCGCAGATCCAGCGCTCGAGTGGAATCAAGCCGATTCTCTTCGCGGACAGAGCGAAATATACGCTCGGAATCACGTCGGGATCCCCGAAGCGCGAGGATGTCAAGCACGACGAGGGTGTCCGAAGGCGTCATCGCGCTTATTTGGAAATGTTCGGTAGGTGTGCCGAACATACAAGGCTGCCGCAAGTTCATGCGGTCCGCCGCTTTCTCGAGAACGCTCCGCTGGCCAAGTTGGAACTCGGTGAGGACTTCGTCCCTGCAGACAGGCTTACATTTCGCGTGGATGGCGTCTTTCCCAGCGACCTTAAACCGGTGCAACGCTTTTGGGCCGACGAGCACGATCCCGCAAACTCCGACGGCAAGGAAGTTCAGAAGATGCAATGTCTTGTTTGCGGCGAAACCCGTCCCGTGCTCAAGCGGCATCAGATGAAGATAAAAGGAGTTCCCGGCGGGCAGACTTCCGGGACGATGATTATCTCCGCCAACGCAGAAGCGTTCGAGTCTTACGGACTCGAAGCGTCCTTGATTGCGCCTACCTGCGCGCGATGCGGTGAGAGGTTCACCCGCGCCGCCAACGACTTGCTACAAAAGGAAGCTAATCATTTCGTGATCGACCGAGAGCGCGGGCCGGTCTTCATATTCTGGACCCGCGAACCGTGTGAGTTTTCCTTCCGCGACTTTCTGGCCGCACCTCAGCCGGAGCAGGTCCGCGCGCTCATCGAATCCGTCCGCAGCGGCCAAAACACGGCCGCTTTCGAGGCCAACTCGTTCTACGCCGCGGCGCTATCGGCCAGCGGTGGGCGCGTCGTAATCCGGGACTGGATCGACAACACGGTGGAGCAAGTGCGTGCGAACCTTGCGCTATGGTTCGAGCGCCAAAGCATCATCGGCCCGTGCGGGGAACCGCCGCGTCCATTTGGGATTACGGGTTTGGCGAGATCCACCGTGCGAGACCTG
>JAJYYI010000029.1 GCA_021801125.1 Deltaproteobacteria bacterium
CCTGTGGCCACGCCCGCTCGCGTTTCAGTCGTCTGAGCTTTTTCCTCGCAGCGAGCGCCTCGCCGACTATCGACGCCGACAGCCGGTGCTAGCGTCTTGTCTGTCCGCATGGGACGGACGGGTCATGATCTGCACGTCGCGTATCTGGTCGGGTCGCATACTCCCGCTTCGCGAAAGGCGTCAACACGTTCGGCGCACTTGGTGCAGGCGCCGCAGTGAACGTTGCCTCGAGGACGGATGCAGGAGACGGTCAGCTCGAATGGCAGCCGAGTCGCACGCCGAATGAGTTCGGCCTTGGTCATCCTGAGAAAAGGCGCACGTATCTTCAGGCGTAGACCTAGGCCGACCGTGACCGCATTGGCCAGGGCGTTGAAGAATTGCGGTTGAGCGTCGGGAAAGGGGTTTGCCTGCAACGTGGCGAGAGCGAGCTCGCCGATTCGATTCAGCGCGCAAAAGATCGCTGCCTTCGAGATCAGGCTCAGATTACGCCCCGGGATATAATTGGAGGAAAGCGCGGCGCGGTAGCCCGGCACATTCTTTCCGGAGACGCTCCAGTGATTGCCCATCAGGTCGTCCATCGGCAAGCGTAAAACCGTGAGCGGTTGAACCGACCTGAGTTCAAGCGCCGCCAAAAAGCGTTCGCACGTTCGGATCTCGTGCGGCTCCCATACCATTCCTGCTTTTACGTACAGGGGATATACGTTCCTATAAGAGCGGGCGCTTTCGGCTATCAACACCGCGCTGTCAAGGCCGCCGCTTGCCAGCACAGCGATTCGCCCGGCGAGAGGGGCAACACGGTAGGCGGAAGGCGGCAGACTAATGCGCGTCGAGGAAGGCAAAGTGTTAGACACCCCTTGGTGGACTAGTTTGCCGGCGATGGCTCGGGGATGGCGGCCGCAGGATACTACGGGAACGCCCCTGAGTCACTGGCGCAACTCGTCAAGCCCTTTGCGCCGACAATATTCGCGAAGCGCCTTCAACAGCGCGAGATTGTCGGAATGACCCGTCTTGTGCGCCACGACTCGACCAACCACTGGTCGCCCCATGATGTAAAGGTCGCCGATGAGGTCCAGCACCTTATGGCGAGCGAACTCATTGGCAAAGCGCAGCTCGGTGTTCACGACCTTTTCATCGCCGACCAAGATGCAATTGTCCAGCCGGCCTCCGCGCGCAAGCCCCATTGCCGAGAGCTTGTGCATCTCGCTCATCAAGCCGAAAGTGCGGGCAGGAGCGACCTCGCGCATGTAGTCGTCCGCCGAGGTGAGTTCGAAGTGCGCGCGCTGCGTGCCGATAGGCGGCGGATATACCAAAGTGTATTCGACGGTGAGGCTGTCGGCAGGCTCGATGCTTAGATACTCTTCGCGAAGGCTCGGATCGCCAACGACGATTTTTTCGTCAACGCGCAGCGGCGTTAGCGACGCGTCCTGTTCGCGCGTGCCAACTTCGCTGATCAGCCGGCAAAACTCGAGCGCAGAACCGTCAAGGCAAGGAATCTCCGCTTCGGTCTTGATCATAAGGTTGGTGACTCCGAAGGCGTGCAGCGCCGACATCAGGTGTTCCACCGTGCGCACGTGACATCCGCCACGCGATAGCGTCGTGTTGTAGCCGGTGTCTGACACGTTGTCCAAGCGCGCCGGAATTGCAATGTCCGACGACAGCGGCATAAAGACGATGCCGAAATTGGCCGGCGCAGGCTGCAGAATAACGCCGGTCCTCGAGCCGGAGTGCAGCCCCTGCCCCGCGAGCACCGCCGAGCGATTAATCGTCCTCTGACGCCGCACCGTCGCCGACGCTGCCGCTCTGCTTTTGCGCTGAAGAGCGGAAGGCGCCGCATGCCCGCTGCTCGCATTTGGGCCCTCGGCGCCGTCGAGCACGCGGGAGATTGTGCCCAGTAGGCTCTCGACCGAGAACGGCTTTTCTATGAAATCAGCCGCGCCTAACTTGATGGCGGTGACGGCGCTCTGAATGTTGCCGTGGCCGGAGATCATCACGACTTCGGTTTGCGGGGAGCAAAGCTTAATCTGGCGCAGCAAGTCGATGCCGTCGCGCTCGGGCATCCAAACGTCCAACAACACCAATCGCGGGTTCTCCTGCTCGACGATCTCGACCACCCGGGCAGCCTCGCCGCTGTCAATGACGCGGAAGCCCTCATCCCGCAGTATTCCTGTAAGTGAAGAGCGTATTCGCTCTTCGTCATCAACTATGAGTATCGTTTCGTCCGCTCGATTCCCCATCCGCGCCAACATCCTCATCAACCTCTTTAAAAAGCGCTAGCCGCGCTTTATCCGATGGCCTGCGCCAAGCGTTGTTCTTTAACTGGGAACTCTAGCACGAATCGGCTTCCGCCCGGTGTGTTGTCCCTTACGCGCACGAAGCCGTGGTGGTCGGAAACAATGGCGGAGACGATGGCCAGACCGAGCCCCGCGCCATCCTGTTTGGTGGAAAAGTACGGCTCGAAGATGCGCGTCTTCAGGTGCGGTTTGATACCCGGGCCGTTGTCCGCAACCTCGAGGGTGACGATCCCGCTTCGCGCGTTCAGATGCGTTCTAAGCTCGATGCAAGGCGCTACAGCTTGCCCGCCAGTTGCCGCTACCGCGTTCTCGAGCAGATTGACCAGCGCGCGCTTGATCGCTTCCCGATCGAGCAAGATCGTTGGCAGCCCTGGTTCAAGGTCGCTGCTAAACTTTATCTCCGGATGCGCTTTGCGGAAGTTGTTTGCGACCTCTTCGGCAACCAGATTGAGGTCGCCGGGAGTCGGGTTCAGCTGAGGCATCCGGGCGAATGCGGAGAACTCGCCAACCAGATGCTTAAGATCTTCCACCTCGCTGAGAATCGTGCGACTACATTCGTCGATAAGCTGCATCGTGTCGGCCCGAGCGGCGCCGTTTAGGTGACGGCGAATGCGCTCGGCGCAAAGCCGAATGGGGGTGAGCGGATTTTTTATCTCGTGGGCGATCCGGCGCGCCACTTCTCGCCACGCTTCCATTCGCTCCACTTTGGCGATTTGGCTGACGTCCTCGAAAAACAGCAGATGGCCGGCAACGGCTCCGTCCTCCTGTTCCAGCGGCGTCGCCGTCATCATCAATTCCGGTTCCTCGGGGTTCTGCCCCAGCGCGATCGAGCAGCGAAAGTCCCTAAGGGCCGCTACATCGCTATACTGTTCCGCCAGCACCTTGGCCACCTGCGCCGGCAGGACTTCACCGTATCGGCGTCCAAGCGCATGCGCTGCCGTGACGCCAAGTAAGCGCTCGGCGCAGGGGTTGATGGTGAGCAGGTGGCCCGCTACGTCAATCGCAACCACTCCGGCAGGTACCTTGTGCAGTAGCGTTTCGATCGCGCGCCTGCGCCGCTCCAGTTCCGCTCGCGAGGCACGCAGGTCGGCAGTCATCTGGTTAAACGAGCGTACCAGGTGCGCGATTTCGTCGTCGCCAACCGGCATAATCTGATAATTCAAGTTCCCGCCGGCCACGGCCTGCGTGCCTTCCGCGAGCAGCTTGATTGGTCCGGTAATACCGCGCGCCAGGTAAATTCCGAGCCAGCTCGCGAGCAACGCGACGACCAGAGCGATCAGCACCAAAACAAGGATGTAACTGCGAAAAATAGGCCGCTTGAGTGTGCGCAACTGGAGATAGTCATCGAAGCTGCGCGACACCGAGTTAGCCCGTTTGACCAGGCTCCTCGGCAAGTAATAATCGACGACCACCGCGCCGACGGTCGCGTCGCCTTCAGCCTTGGCGTAAACCGGGGCACCGCCACGGATAACGTCCGATTTGCCCAGGTGCTCGGTCTGCGACAGCGCTTGGCCATTGAGGATGTTAAGCAGAAACCGTGACTCCGGTGCCACGCCGATGCTGGCGGGAATATGAGCCCCCAACTCCAGCACCAATAGCCGACGGTCGGCTGAAAACACTTCGATCGTTCCCAGGCTGTATTCGCGCTGCTTGCGTTCGACAAAGTGCTTAAGGCTGCCGCGCTGCGCCGGCTCCATCAGGCCGCGCTCGCCCACCTGCATCGCAAGCTCCCGCGCGTAATGCACGGCCAGGTTCGCGGAGTTGAGGTAATAGCTCTTCGCAATCTCCAGGGAGTCGTCGAGGACTTTTTGATACTCAGGATCGAACCAGGCGTTAATATTCGAGCGCAGGAATGACTCGGCGACGTAGAGCAAAAATAAGGTGGGAAAAAGCGCCGCGGCGATAAACCCGGCCACAAGGCGCCCCTGTAGCCTCGACCCCATCATCCCGCGCCGGTGCTCGAAGATGACTTTCGCCAAGTTGCGGCCGACCAAAAATACCAGCAACCCGAGCAGCACAAAGCTCAGATCGAAGAGCAAAATCACTACGATGTTGGAAAGCAGCGACGTATGGCTGGTGAATGGTGGTAAAAGCGTCTCGGCCAAGGCGAAGAGCAGCAGAAGCGCGCCGGCGACCGTCACCGCGGTCAACTCGCGTTTGCGGCGCACCGCCTCTGCGTGCTTAAGGGTTTCTTCAGCCGAGTGTTGCGTCACTGCCTAACGCCTGAACAACATCAGCGCGAGCGTCAGGATGATGCTGATTAGGATCGACGTGCCGATCGGAAAGTAGAACGTGAAGGTTCCTTTGCGGATGACTATATCACCGGGCAGGCGTCCTAGTCTAAGCACCGGTCCCAGCAACCAGATGAAAAGCCCTGCTGCGACTATCACCAGGCCCACGATTACGAGGGTTTTACCGAAATGCACCATGTGACGCGCTCGCTACACAAAGCAAATCAGCCGCTGCTTGAGTCCCGCCTTAAACCCCTTCGGTCGATACCGTCGGATGGCTTCGCGGAGACACGCAACCGCCGTTCCGTAACATAAGTTTGGCTACATTAGTGTAGCGAACGACTGCACCGGAGCATACCAGTCACGGCGCCGGCTGTCGCGTGACCGTCGGCGCGTAGGAAGACGAATCGACTATCGCTTACGACCAGGGCGCCTGCCTGGAGCCCCACGTGGACGAAGGAAGAAGGAAGCTTCGACAAATTCGACTGTACCACAAGCCGCTCTTCTCAAGCCGCGATCGGCTCAGTCGTGGCCAAGCCCCAACTTTCGCGCAGCCGCGAGCGCCAAAGGCGATGGGTGCGAAAAACCGCGGTGCGATAGATTCCGTCTAGTCCGGCTGCTCAGGCGACGGTCGCTACACGTGCGCTCGGTTTTTCGCGGCGGCGGCCTCGTGCGCCTCTTTGATTATCTTTTCCGCGACCTGCGACGGTACCTCTTCGTATTGCGCGAACTGCGCCTCGAAGGAGCCGCGGCCGGAGGTCAGTGAACGCAGCTCGGGCGCGTAGCGAAGAATCTCCGCCATTGGGACAAGCGCTTTGATGATTTGGCTTGAACCTCGCCGATCAACGCCCAGCACCTTGCCGCGCCGCGAGTTCAGATCGCCGATAACGTCGCCCATACTTTCGTCGGGACAGGCCACTTCGAGCGACATAATCGGCTCGAGAAGGATCGGCTTGGCCTTTTCGAGCGCCGCCTTAAGGCCCATCGACGCGGCAATCTGGAAGGCCATGTCCGAGGAGTCGACGACGTGATGGGAGCCGTCGAACACGGTCACCCGCATATCGACCAACTCGAAACCGGCAAGGAAACCTTCAGCCATCGTGTTGCGCACGCCTTTTTCCACCGACGGCACGAATTGGCGTGGAATGACGCCGCCCACGATTGCGTCGACAAACTCTAGGCCTTTGCCGCGCGGCAGGGGCTCTATGCGCAGCCAGCAGTCGCCGTATTGGCCGCGTCCTCCGGATTGCCGCTTGTACTTGCCCTGGGCCTCGGCGCGTCCCTTGATAGTCTCCTTATACGGCACCTTGGGCGCTTGAAGCTCGACTTCAACGTTAAACTTACGCTTTAACTTTTCGACCGCCACTTCGATATGCATCTGGCCGGCGCCGGACAGGATAATGTCGTGCGTCTGCGCATCGCGGTGTGTCTGCAGAGCGGGATCTTCCTCGACCAGCCTCTGCAGCGAAGTGGACGCCCGCTCCTCGTCGTTCTTGCTCTTCGGGCGCAAAGCGAAAGAGATTACCGGGTTGAGCCGGGGCAGTGGCGAAAAGAGGACCGGGCTTTTTTCGTCGCACAGCGTGTCGCCGGTATAAGTGTCCTTGAGCTTTGCGACAGCCGCGATCTCGCCGGGCAGACACGCATCCAAGGCGGCTTGCTTCTTGCCCTCCAGCCGAAGGAGCTGACCGAAACGTTCCTTGCTCTGGCGGGTCGCGTTGAACACCGGCGAATCGCTCGTGGTCCGTCCAGAGACCACGCGGAAGATGGACAACTTTCCGGCAAACGGATCGACGACGGTTTTGAACACCAGCGCGGCAAATGGCTGGCTAGGGTCAGCGGAACGCTCGAGTGGTCCGCCGTTGCCCGCGTTCACGCACGGGAATGGAGGGCGCTCAGCCGGCGACGGAAGTAGCTCCACGACGCCGTCGAGAAGTTGAGCGATACCGATATTACGTGCACCCGACCCGCATAGGACCGGGACCAATTTTCCGGCCAAGGTGGCCTGTCTCAGCACCTTGCGAAGTTCTTCTTCCTCGAGCGCGCCCTGTTCGAGGTATTTCTCCAGCAGGGCGTCGTCCATCTCGGCCACCGCGTCGCATAACACGCTCCGCCCCTGCTCGGCGCGCGCCTTAAGTTCTCCTGAAAGCTCTTCCTGCCGAGGCTTGTCCGAGCCTTCGCCGACCGTCCACACTTTCATCGTGAGTAGGTCGATAACACCATTAAAGGCGCCCTCCTCGCCCACCGGCAGGGTCAGAACGACAGGCCGCGCCTTCAACGTTTTCTCGAGGTCCTTTATCGCCTCGTCGAAGCTGGTGCGCTCTCGGTCAAGCCGCGAAACGAAGGCGATGCGCGGAAGGTTGTTCGCATTGGCGGCGTCCCACAGCTTTTCCGCCTCCACCTTCATGTCGGCGCCCGGGCTGACCACGAAAACCAAGCCGTCGACGGCGCGAAGAACATTGAAAGTGTCTCCCAAGAAGGCGTTGTAGCCAGGCGTGTCGGCGAAAATCACCTCGTTTTTCTTCCACGCGAGGTGATGAAACGCCGCATTGAGGGAGACGTGGCGGCTTACTTCCTCGGGCTCGAAGTCCATCGTCGCCGAGCCGTCATCCGGGCGGCCTAACCGGCTCACCGCACCGCTGGTGAACAGCATAGCCTCGGCCAGTTGCGTCTTGCCCGCCCCGCCCTGACCTACGATCGCAATAGTCCTGAGTCTCCCGACTTCCTCTACCGCCATAAGCGCGTAATCCCCCGACCGCAAAGGTAGGCCGCGAGCCGAAACGCCGGCCGGTGAATCTCGCCCGTATGCGCTTTCTGGCTCCCAGCCGAAATGGCGCCGAAACCCTGACCGCGCAAGTCTCGCGCCCCCAAAGCCCTTGTGCGCGATACGCGGCCCGATTGACCGGTAGCGACCCATGGGAAAAGACCATTCGCCGCACGCACCATGCTCCTCCCATGCGCCGCTTGCAGGCAGCAGCGGCACGTCCCACCCGCCGCTTTCATGCCCGCGTACCCTAAGGACTGGAAAAGCCCGCTATGGTGACTTCTCCCGCCCGCAGCCGTACAGGGCTTTTATCTTCCGTTTCTAGCAGAAGCGCGCCGTCCTCGTCGATGCCTACCACTTTTCCGGCATACCTAGCCCCGCCGTCAAGCACCTGCACGGTTCTGCCGGTCAAAGCGGACAGCTTCTGCCATCGTACCCGGATGTCTGCGAAACCGCCCCACTCCAGCTGGTCGAGAACCTTTTGCAAATGGTCGAAAACGGACGACGCGAGCTTCACGCGGTCGCATGGCGCGCCGAGTTCGATGCGGACCGACGTTGCCGAGCCGCGTAGTTCGATCGGAATCCCATCCGCTCCAAGATTGACGTTGAGCCCAATTCCGAGGAGCACCGTGGTGGGCTCGCATGGGTCAACCTTTATTGCCTGGGCGAGAATCCCGCCGGCCTTTTTCCCATTTAGCCAGATGTCGTTCGGCCATTTGAGCTTCACCAGTCCGGGAGCGAGAGTCTCCAGCGTTTGCGCGACGGCCACTCCGGTGGCGAGGCTCAGTCTCGGTAAATCGGCCGCGGCGAGCTTGGGGCGCGAAATCACCGTCAGGTAAAGGTTGACGCCTGGAGGGGAGTACCAATGATGGCCTTTGCGCCCGCGACCGGCGCTCTGAGTCTCGGCGATCACGACGGTCCCCGCAGAGGCGCCGTCGCGGGCCAATTGAGCCGCGACATCCTGGGTGGAAGTCGTGGTCGCGAGATAGTGTATGCGGCAGCCGATGGCTGGAGGCTTATTGCTCTCGATCTCGCGATACGGGTTGGCGTCCATCGCTTTCGCGCTACCCTTAGGGTCTCGAGGGTTACGGATGAAAACGCACTCCCAACGCGACGTCACGCGGTTGTCTTGCCGGAACTCAGGGCAGCAATTTCACTCCTGATGGTTGCGAGCTTCCCCAAGGCGGCCAAGTACCGGTCTGTGACCTTTTCCTTTTCCTCGGCCGACGCCTTCGCCCTGAAGTTAACGTCGGCAAGCCGCGCGTTGTCGCGATCTAATTGCGCCTGGGTCTCGGCCTCCTCCCGCCTAAGCCGCGTTAGGTGTTTGCCGAAATCGAAGTTCTCCGGTGCTCTCACAAATACGTCGAAGCCCAGAAGCGCGGCGACGGCTACCCTCTCTGGCTTCGGGTCGGTCTCCCCGAGCAACGTCAGTTTACGCACCCTGCCCAAAGCGCGAGCGTATCGCTCCCAACGAGGCAGGCTACCTCGAAGCATCTCAGTTCTTTCGGCGCGTCTGCGGGCCTCCTCCTCGGGCGAAAGGGTCTGGCGTTCAAAGTGGAGACGCGTCGCCTTCCCTTCCTCGTCATGAGAAATCTTGCCGCGCCACTCGCCGGGTCGCGCGCGCAGGAAGACATCGGCTTGCTGGCCAGGGGCCAGCTCGACGAGAGAACGGAGCGAATTGATTGCCCTCGTGGCCGCGATGCACTGGGACATATACCCACGCTCTGGCTCGGTGAGAACCTCTGCGGCTGGTACCGGAAGCGTGGCGACCGCCAGATGCTGTGCTAGGTCGGGCTCGGCGACGTAAGGCCGTATAGCCTGCCACAGCTCTTCAGTTAGAAACGGCATGAAGGGATGCAACAGTCGCAGCAGCGAATCCAGGCAACGCACCAACACGAATTGCGCGCCGGCGCGCGCCTCGCCGCCTTGTTTCAACGGCTCCTTGGCAAGCTCGATATACCAGTCGCAGAACTCGTGCCAAATGAACTGGTATAGCGTCATCGCTGCCGCATTGAACTCGTAACGGTTGATGGAGGCCTTGATGGCGTCGATCGCGGCGCTGAGCCGGTCAAGGATCCATCGGTCAGCGAGTGACAGTCGATCCATTGACACGGATTGGACCGGATGAGGAGTGCCTTCCAGGTTCATCAACACGAACCGCGCGGCGTTCCAGATTTTGTTGGCGAAAGCCTTGGAGGCCGCAAGTCGGTCGGCCGACAAAATAAGGTCGCGTCCCTGGACGGCGAGTTGAGCCAAGGTAAACCTCACCGCGTCGGTGCCGTAGGTGTCCATGATGACCAGGGGGTCGATGACGTTACCGCGCGACTTGGTCATCTTCTTGCCGTATTGGTCGCGCACCAGGGGAGTGATGTACACCTCGCGAAACGGCACGTCGCCGGTAAAGTAAATCCCCATCATCATCATCCTGGCGACCCAGAAAAAGATAATGTCGAA
>JAJYYI010000102.1 GCA_021801125.1 Deltaproteobacteria bacterium
GGCTGCGGCGTGCGAGTTGAAATCGCAGTACGGACACTTCGAACGGCAATATGGGATATGTACGTACAGTGAGAACGCCACCGATAAACCGTTAGCGCGCTATCGCCTCGCCCGCTTCGCCGGCGCGCCGGCGCCGTTGCCGGCGACGGCGGCGCCCCGCTCCAACTGGGAACCCGGAGAAGCAATCCTCTGGTGGCGGCGATTTCCCTTTTCCATTGCCCCTCGCTCGCGCGCTTACGCGGAGTGGGAAGAGAAGATGAGCGGGCTGGCTATCAAGTTCAGCGCGTCGGATTCCTAATTCGTCTCGGGCTGTGGCAGCGTAACGCGCACGAGCTTGATACGGTCGTAGGCGATTAACTCCGCGATCGTATTAAGCTTGTATTCGGTCTCGTAGTAAATCGTCCGAAGGCGCGTGTTGACCAACACCTTCAGGCAGTGAACGCAGGGCGTGTGGGTGACATAGATGTCCGCGCCGGCGATCATCACGCCGTTTTTGGCCGCTTGGGAGATAGCGTTCATCTCCGCATGGATGCTTCTGTAGCAGTTAAGCTCGACCTCGCCCGCCGGAGTGCGTGACTCGTAAATCAAGCACCCCACGTCGGTGCAGTGCGGGAAACCAGCCGGCGCGCCGTTGTAGCCAGTGGCCAGGATGCTGCGCTCGCGCACGATGACCGCGCCCACTTTGGCTCGGAGGCACGTGGAACGCTCCGCCACGACGCGAGTGATGGTCATGAAATATTGGTCCCAACTCGGACGCTCCATTTGTTAGTGTCGCCCCCGCGTCACTGGAGCGTCGTCCCGTACAAACGACAGCCGACCGCCTGGCGCTGCGGCCGCGCGGCGTATTGGCCCGCAGCTACATCGAGTGGAGCAGCGGCAGCGCATGTGCCCCGTGTGAGACAATTTCGTAGACTCGCTCGGCGGAACCTCCCGGCTCCGGCATGCTCAATGAAAATGGCACCGGGCTCAGCGTAATAATGAAGAGCACTATCGTAAGCCAAGCCAAAACTCGCCGCCCGGGATTAAGCGGAGTCTCCTGGTCGACCGCTCGGGGATGGCTGAGGCCCAAGAAAAGCAGCAGAAAACCCCACATCAGCCAGCCGTCCCAGTGCGGCAAGCCTAGCAGATGCTGCCCTCCGACAACTACGAAGCAGAGCAATACGAAGAGCCGCGATATCATCGCGTGGTTGCGCCCGAACAGCGCGTACACCACGTGACCGCCGTCAAGTTGGCCGACCGGCAGCAAGTTCAGCGACGTGATGAACAGCCCCAACCATCCGGCAAACGCTATAGGGTGGAGGTTGATCATCACCGAGTTCGGATCGACCCCTAGAAAATGGCGCGTCAGATACGAGAACAGCAAAGAGTCTCCCAACTCCAGGCCACCGAGGCTTTTATCCAACGGCGTTACGTCAGAAAGCCTCAGCCCGACGTAGACCGCAATGATCGCCGGAATCATTCCCGCCCACGGGCCGGCGGCGCCTACGTCAAACATCACGCGGCGTGACTGAGGCGGTGTCTTCATCCGGATGAAGGCGCCGAAGGTGCCGACCATGAACAGCGACGGAAACGGGACCGGAATGAAATACGGCAGGCTGGTGTTAACGCGATGGTAGCGGGCCGTCACGTAATGCCCTAGTTCGTGGCACAGTAGTATCATCATCAGCGCCAGCGAAAACGGCAGCCCCATCGAAAGCTCCCGCAGGCTCGACAACGGGTGCTCAGCCCCGGCCAAGTATGCCCCCGCCATCGTGGTGGTGAGCAGCGTCAGCAAAAACAAGACGAGGTTGAGAGGAGGGATCGGCTTCCACAACTCGGTTTCGTCTGAGCGAGCTTGGGTACGTTGTTCAGGTGTGAAGCGCGGAATTTCCGTCAGAACGGGGGGCGAAAATTTCTCTTCGTTCATCGAACTACGTTAACCTCGACCGCGGTCCCTACTCGGGCGCGGAAGCGTCGCGCGGCGCTGCCATCGCGCACGGCGATCTCCAGCAACTCAAAGCTGCCAAACAACGCAAGTCCGCTGCCTGCGCCGCCCTCGGCGTAGGCGCGGACCATTTTCACGCGCGCTCTCGAGCCGATCTTAATCGAAACCCGGTGACCGGGAAAGCGCGTTAAGAAGCGGGCGAACTGATCGCGCGTGATGTTGCTTATGAGATTCCCGAAGTGATCGACATAGATGACGGCGCCGCACAGCTTCTCCCCACGCCGCTCGGGTGTCGCCAGGTTTAGGCGGCAAAGATCGGTTGCGGCGGGCCCGAGGGCCCGAATTGCCACGCCGCGCCATAGGTAAGCCGCCGCCGGCGCGAATATGTCGCGGCCGTGGAAGGTGTCGCTGACCGGTTCCAGGCGATAGCGCGGGGCGGTGAGTTCCACCGCGCGCTTGATTTTGGCCTGCTCGGCGGCAAGCCAGAGAACCCCGTTATCCGGGCCCACCAGACGCGCGCCGGCCTCAGTCTCTATAGCCACGGCCCGCCGCGCGCTTCCAACCCCCGGGTCCACGACGGCCAGGAAGATCGTGCGTCGTGGAAAAAATCGCCATGACTCGCGCAGCGCAAGAGCCCCGGCGCCCACGGACTGCGGCGGGACTTCGTGGGTCAGGTCGATGACCTGCGCGGACGCCGCGATGCGGGCAATCACCCCCTTCATTACGCCGACGTAGTGGTCGCGCGTGCCGAAGTCGCTAAGTAAGGCGATTGGCGCCCTTGCGTTTCGCATCGCGTTTGTCGAGTCGATGTGCAACTTGTGGTCCGTGGTCGTGACTCGCGTTGGTGAGCTGCGGACCGGCCCCGCCGCGTCTTTTCCCTAAGCGCTCCGACGGCCCGATTTCCTCGCCGATCGCGGCGCAGAGCAAGGGGAACATGAGTTCGTGATGGCCGGTTAGCAATATACCCTGTCCACCGCCTGCTGTGGGACGCTCGACCACGTTCACGCGCGGCCGATAGTGGCGAACGAAGTCCATGTCGGCGGCCGTGAAATTGTCCACCTTGGCGCCGAGATTTCGCGCGAGGTTGAGCGCTTTGAGAAACACCTCCGGCATGATCACGGCGGAGCCCAGATTAAGCACTACGCCGCGCGCGAGCCGGCTCACCACCGCCGTCAAGCGATGGAAATCATTCATGCTGGCTTGGCCGATCGCCGCTCCATCGGCCTGCGGATGCATATGAACGATATCGGCGCCGAGCGCAACGTGGACGGTGACCGGAACGCCCTGCTCGTACGCGCAGGCGAGCACGCTGCTCTCGCGATGCTTAAGGCGACGGCGCGAAATTTCGCGGCCAACCACCTCGCCCAACCCCGTGCCTTCATGCGCCGCGCTCGCCGCCGCTTGACTCAAAAATGAGCCCGTCTCATCCGCCATCCCAAATCGACCTTCGGCGAGCCCGGCGCCGACGTCTTCAGACGTGCGGCCGGCCAGAGCCAGTTCGAAATCGTGGATCATGAAGGCGCCGTTGCATCCTATCGCGCTTAGGATTTTGTCGCGCACGAGTTCGCAGATTAGCGGACCTAGGCCGGTTTTTATAGGATGCGCTCCGCTCAAAAGAAGAAACACGCGGCCGCTTCGGCGGGCGCGGGCGATTTTCTGCGCTAAAACCCTAAGGTCGCGCGCCGCATAAATGTTCGGCAGGGCGTCGAGAAAATCCCGCACGCTCGCCCCTGCCGCCAGCGGGCGCGCAAGCTGCTCGCGCCTAACCAGCCGCGACAAGGTCGCGAGCTTTTCAACGCGCGCGTTGCGCGGATTGATTGAAGTAAACTTCATGTCGCTTTCCAAGCCGGCAGACAGCCGGCACGTTTCTGTCGCACCTCAGCAAGGCTAGTGCCTAGCGCAATTCGCGCGCAGATCTTACGCGTATCGGCATAGACATCCGACACGCCAGGGTCACGCGCGCTCGGCTTGGGCGGGGGCTGGGGCGTCGTGATAGCTGTACGGCCTGGTTACGGCGCGCGAGCAGGACCTCGTAGCGCGCAATTTGTCGACAACTAAGGCCTAAGGCACGCAACGCATGGCCCAGCCTCGCCCCGCCTATGCCGGCTATCGCCAGGAATGGCGCGAGATTGTTGCCGCGGCCGTCAGCCGGTAAGGCCAGAGAGCTATGCGGCCTGAACGGCCCGAGTAAAACGGAGTGACTCGGTGCAAAACCGCAAGCTTGGCATCGGGGGCGCGAGACATTAGACTTCAGGTTAGGATGGGCTGTGTTTGCACGAGCAGCGGGGCTCATACGCCGGGCGTGACCCGCTTGGCAGTGATTGGGGTTTTGCTGACTCTTCTGGCGGTGCCGTTGCGTGCGGAGCCTCCGGTTCTGACCGAAGAAAATCTGGCGCCCGCTCGGACCGCGCCGTCCGCTGCGGCAGGCGAGCGGTCGCCTGCGCCGAGGCCGGTGAACACCCCTGCGGCAAAGCCGGAGCTTGCCAAACCGCCCGCGGACCATCAGGAAACTCACGCCGCCGCGCCGCCAGGCCCGCAGAGCATGACGGATTTCTCGTACGTGATACGGTCGGGCGATTCGTTGTCTTCGATTGCAGCGCTATTCCACATCGAGACCGCTGACCTGCTGCGAGTCAATCATGTTACCCCGGAAACGGTGCTCCAGGTAGGCCAATCGCTACGCATCCCGAATCCTTTCGCCGCGCAGGTGCGCCAGCTCACGGAAGAGGTAGGGGAACTCCAGCGTGATTTGAGACAGGCGCGAAGCAAGATCAGCTCGCTTGACAAGGAAATCCACGCCACCGACGCCCGCAACAGCGAGTTGGTGAGCTTCAACCGCGCGCTACAGCACGATGTCCGCGTTCTTCCGTGGTGGCGTACCGCAACCATCAGCGCGACCGTGGTCAGCGCGGCGATGTTCATCATTTCATTGTTGGCGGTCCTGGAATGGCGCCGCCTTCGGACGCGTGTCTTTGCGCTGGTTGAGGCGAACGAATCGCTCCGCCGGTTGGATCATAAATACCGCCTTCTGTTGGCTAAGGCTGAGCTTCGCTTGCAGCAGATTTATGGTCGCCGGCGAGGCGTGGATCCCTCCTCAGCGCAGGCGGGAAAGACGCCTGAAGAATTCGAGTTGGAGCAATACAGTCAGGAACTCAAGCAAACCCTGGAAGCTGAACTTGTGCGGCTGGGCCTGGCGCCGCCGGGGAACTACAAGCGCTCGCGCCTGCGTGAGATTCTGGCCGGGTCGGGCGCCTCGGAGGCCACCCGGTATAGTCGAAGATAGCCCGCGAACAGCATCGGTTTGATGGCACGCGGCACATCTTAAATCAAGCCGGTTGCCACGGGTCCTTTTGGTCCCAGCGCTCTGTTAAGTTCGCGTATGAACTTCTTGGCCAGTGCGCGCGGCGATCCGGCCAATGCCTTTTTGCCACTGAAATCAGTTTTCGGATAGGTTGATGAGGTGCTTGCCCGCTGCGCGCTGTATACTGCTGACGTTGAGCGTGTGCGTCCCTTTCCTGAAGAGCATATCCGGAAAGCAGGCGAAGCAGCCGGCGGTCTAACTCGTCTTCCAGCTTGCCGAAGCGAATGTTCCTATCATAACGACGCTATGTTTCTGTGGCAGATGGGGTAAAGGCACGGTCGCGCGTGAAGCTTAACGAAAGCAAAAGGGCAGAGACTCTAGCCCCATAAAGAGTCCGAGGTTGGGCTGGAGGGATGCTGAACGCAGGTCGCGAACGCTCGACACGCAAGAGCGCGGTGGCTTCTCAATTTGAAGTTTCATCGTTTCGGTCCGCTCCGACTTCCGCCTGGGGTCTGTTGACTCGCGCCTTAGCTGCAAGCGGAAAATCGCACGGTCGGTCGGCATGGCGTGCACGCCCGCATCGGTGTGATCCGTCGCTCGCCGCTTCGCAGCGGGCTTGGTGCTGGCTCGCCTTGGTCTTTCTTTGCGTTTGGCTGTGGCAGGGTTGCTCGTTCGACCAGACGCACCTTAAGTTTTGGTCGAAAAAGTCGTCGGGGCCGCCACCTGCCAATGAGGAACAGTCGCGGGCGCCCGAACCGGCATCCGAGGGCAACTCTTTTTCCGTCCATATTGAGTATGCCGAGAAGCGAGATTTTCTGCGCTCGTTGACGGTTTTCGAGTATCAGAGGGCGCAGCTTTTGATGGCGAAACGCTCTTCTGACGGTCATACGCGCTCGCTCGTGCGCTTTAGTGGTGGCACCATGATATGGCGAATCGAGCCCAAGCCGGTCAAGCGAACGCTGTTATCGCGTGCCTCTCCGTTCTCGGTTCTGTCGGATATTCCTGTGGCAAACGTCAACGGCGAGTTGCGTGTCGAGACCGTTGCTTATGGCAAGCTGCCGCGCGGGTTGATCCAAAGTCTGCCCGAGTCAGGTCCGCCGGATCCGTTGGAGACGGGCGAGTATTACATGGTCAAGGTCGAGCGGGCGTTCGGCGTGACCAGCTTCCAGGTCGTTAGGCTTGACCCCGGCGGCGAGATCGTGGTCTACGATGCCGATCCGCGCGCCGGTGACAGTTACGAGCTTTGCTGCGACGTCTCCTCCGGCTTTTTGGCCGCGCCAGGCTTCACGCAGAACGAGCAGCACAATGCCGGGGAGACGGAACCCGGGGAGGGCGAGAAGCCGGCCACCGACAGAGACCGTGAAGGTTCGTCGACCCTCCCGAGCTCCACGGCGGTGCCGGCGGGTGGCCCTTAGCGCGTACGCTCGGCGCGCGCGTTCGCTAAGCCATCCGCATCCCGCTGCGTAAGAGGCGCGCAGAACGAGCCTAGATTTTCAGGAAAAGGTCGCGCGCGCTCTCGGCTACTAAATTGGAAACCGAGGTTGTTTTATCTGCCAATTGGGTCAGGGTCGAGATCCGGTTAGCCCCCGAATCGACCAGCACCGCGAAGAGCGTGAAGTCAAGGTCGTGCTTGACCTGCTGGAAATGAGCAAGCCATTGCGGGCTAACCTCGCATTCTCCGTCGGTGATCAAGACGAGGTCAGCGCGCTTGAGCGCCTTGTCTTGAAGCAAGGCCATCGCTGCTGTCAGCGGCGCTTCGAAATCGGTGCCACCGCCCGGGAAGTACTCGGCCAAATCGAGGACCTTTTTTAGAGCAGGTTCGTAGTGCCGTTCGCGGTTGAGGTGGAAGATGCGCAAGCTCTGCGGTCCGGCCGAGAAGAGCACGGCGCGAAACAGCCGGCGTCGGCGCCGCGCGATGTCCAATAGCGTGAGCGTGAGCGCCTTTGCCCAGAGTTCCTTCTCGCCGGTCATCGACGAGCTGACGTCGAGGCAGACGATCATCGGACCTTTGCCCTTTTCCTCGTCCTGACGCAAATGGTATTGCAGCAAAGTGCCCTCGAGCAGCCGGCGCTTGAACTCGGTGCGCAGCGCGCCATTGCTGAGCGCCAGCAGTTCGGTCGGGATGAGCCGAGCGACCTCGGCGCCGCGGGTGATGTCGTAGGTTTCCGCCGCACCACGGTCCAGAAAGTCGCGCCTGATCGCGCGCGTAACCTGCTTAAAGCGGCCCACCAGGCGTGCTAATTTCCCGAGCTTGGGATTTTTCGCCAACCTGCGCCCAAGTTCGAGGCGCTCGGCCGCCGAGAGCCTGGTGGCGGAGCTGAACTCCAGGCCCACGTGGTAGGCGTCCTCAGCGACCTGCTCGATCTTTTTAGCCAGTTCGGCGCTTTCCAGCTCTAGCCGGCCGAGCTCGGCCCGTCGGACCTGCTGGAGCGCTGCTTCCAAACGGCGAGCTTTCTGGTTGAGGCGAGCCTCGCTGACCTGGGCGGCGCGCTCGGCGGCCTGCTCAAGGGCTCGCGCGTTTTGCTTGGTCGCGGCCTGTTCGTCCGGCTGCGCCTGCTCGGCAATCTCGTGTGCGTTTTTCAGCGCGGTGGCCCACTCATCCACCTCGTCTTCCTGACGTTCCAGGTCCCAAAGCTCTAGCATATCGCGCCGATTGACTAGCCGTTCGCTGCGAATCAGTTCCAGCGTCTGTTGACTCAGCACGAGCGCCGCGATCGCCGCCTTATCCTCCTCGAGCACCGTGCGCTCGCGCAACGCGGCGAAGGCAGGCGAGGTCAACAGGCGTTGCAATATCATGCGGTTGAGCGCAGCGCTCGGTCTTGTCTCGGCCGGATCGCGCCAAGCCACGTTGTACTTGAACAGAGCGCAGAACAGGTCTTGAGTGAGCGCGGCGAAATGGGGTATCAGGTTAGCGCCGGAGTCGAGCAGACCGGATGCGCTGGGAGCTTGTTCCACAATCTGACGCCACGCGCCGCGGTCGTAGACGTCGCTCTCAATCCATGCGTCAAGCTGCGCTACCGCCGGAATATAGGGCCGCTTGTTCCGCTTATTTTTACGTCCTACCACTGCGATTTGTCGCTTGACCTCTGCCCTCTTGGGCGCCGTATTGACCGTCGGCTTTCGTTGTTCCGTCGGCCGTCGGACTGTTTGTTCGAAGGTCGCTGGCTCACCATTGGCTGCGGGCTTCGCGTGACTTGAATAGTGGGGTCAACATGGGGCAAAATCTCGCCTGAATAAATCTTGTACGGCGGTTGAAAACCCGCTAACCAAAGAGCTAGCCCGTAAGGGTCGTCGGCGCGGCGCCGACGACCTCAACGGAAGGGCAGCTTGGTGTCATGGCGATTCCGTATCCGCGCCCGGAACTGGAACGGCGCCAGCGGGCGCTGCTCAGGGCGATCGTACAGGAATTTATCGATACCGCCCAGGCGGTAAGCTCGCGGCGGATCGCGCAAAATTACATGCTCGGGATTCGGCCTGCGACGGTCCGAAACATGATGGCTGGCCTGGAGCAGGATGGATATCTCTATCAACCGCATACCTCGGCCGGCAGAATCCCCACCGCCAAGGCGTTCCGCTATTTTGTCGATACGTTGACGCCGAGTCCCGAGGTGGGGATGCGCGAGCGAGCGCAAATCGAATTCCATTACTCCGACCGCGCCCGCGATCCGGCCCAACTCGTGCGCGACACGTCGCGTCTGCTCACTTCGCTCACCGGCCATACCGCGGTCGCGACCGGCCCTTGCTTCGACTCGATGACGCTCGAGCGAGTCGAACTGGTTTGCCTGCGGGCCTGCCAGGTGACGGCTGTGCTGGTGCGCGTCGGATCTGCCGTGCGGGACTGCGTTCTCGAAACCTCGCGTCCTTACAGCCAAAGCGAGCTTAACCAGATCAGCGACTTCACGACGTCGCTGGTCAAGGGCTGCACCCTTGACCAGGCCAAGGCCAGACTGAGCCGCGCCTTGCGAGAGCTGAACGGCAACACTCATCCTTTGGTGCGCGACGCTTTGCAACTCGGTACGGCGCTGTTCGCCAGCCCCGAATCCGACGCGGTCTATGTTCAAGGCAGCGCACGAGTGCTTGACCAGCCGGAGTTCGTGGAGCGAAAGAAGGCGCAGGAGTTGCTGGAAGCGCTCGAAGACCGCGCCGCATTGGCCAACGCCCTAGGCCACATTGTGGACCAGGGCAATCCCAGCGTGGCAATAGGAGATGAGAACGCCGACGCTCGCTTCAGTGACTTTAGCGTCGTTGCGGCGGCGTACGCCAGCGGCGGTGTGCGAATCGGAAATCTTGCCGTGATTGGCCCCCTGCGGATGGACTACCGGCGCGTGATTGCGTTGGTTGACTACACGGCACGGGTGCTCTCCCGGGTATGGAACTAGCGCGAGATTGATACGGGCCGCGTGGACGCGCATGCGCATGCCCGCATAATTAGGGCGGAGTGCTCGGGGCGCGTTTCCACGTTTTGACGTACACCCTTTGCGCTAAGCGCAATCCGGCCTTGGCCTCTCGCCTTCGGGTGATTCGAGGCCAGCGCAGCCGCTTCTCGCCGACGGAGGCGGTCCTTGGGAACCGTAGCGGTTCGCTCACGCTATTGCGCGCGCCGTGCCAAAGCGCGCGTGATGTGGCGCTCGGCGCCGCGCGAGAGCACGATACGCTTGTGCTTCGGCGCTTGGGCGGTCAGCATATGATGCTTATATTACACGACGTATTTAGGAACCCTGGCAACGAACGAATACAATGACGGATAAGAGAAAGCAACCACAAGGCGTCGATTGTTCATCTGCTATCGGCAGGCCCTCCGAGGCCGTTGAAATGGAAGCCTCCAAGACCGGAGAAAACAGCGAACAGGAGGAGCTGCGGGCGCGTCTTGAGCAAGTGGAACGCGAGCTGGCCGAGCTTAAGGACAAATACCTGCGACTGCTGGCTGAGAACGAGAATGCGCGTAAGCGGATGCGCCAGCAGGCTGAGGAGAATGTGCGGCTGGAGCGTGAGCGGATGCTGCGCGAGCTTTTGCCGGTGGTTGACAACCTTGAGCGAACGGTAACAGCTGCCCGTGGCGGTGGCAACGGCAAGCCGATTATCGAAGGCGCCGAGTTGGTGCTTCGCTCGATGATGGACTTTCTGCGCGGTTTCGGCGTCATTCAGGTCACCGCGAAAGGGGAGCGCTTCGATCCCGCGTTACATGAAGCCTTGGACCACGTCGAGACCGCCGCGCATGAGCCGGACACCGTGGTCAGCGAGCTTCATCCCGGCTATAAGATCGGCGACCGGATCCTTCGTCCGGCGCGCGTGACGGTCGCCAAGGCGCCGGCGACGCGAAGCGCCGGAGGCAAGGGCAAAGAGGCGGAAGCCGAAACGGAATGGGCTAAGAACAAGGCCAACGGCGAGGACGAGGAGCTGTCCTAGCGGCGCATAGCGGGGTACGCGTCGGGGAATGCGCGCTATCGATTTTGCTTTGCCAATCATTGGGCTTGATAAGCCGAGTGGCCTATAGCTTTAACTTAAAAACACGGATTGAAAATTGCCGCTTCGTGGTTAACTTTTCAGTGAGCGTCGCGGCGGGCGGAATGCCGCGAGGGTGACGGCCCGAAAGTTGCCGTTTAAGGGTTTCATGATAGCAACGGGCTGGCGTCGCGACTGGGTGCGGCGTGACGTCGGGACTTCAACGGCGCGGATACGCCGACGGTTCAAAGAAACGGAAAAATAGGCTCGTACAGTTCATAAAGAGGCATTTCACTGATGGCCAAGGTTATAGGAATCGATCTCGGGACCACTAACAGCTGCGTTGCAATCATGGAGGGTGGCGATCCGACCGTGATCGCCAACTCCGAGGGCAGTCGCACGACACCTTCGGTAGTAGCCTTTACCGAGTCTGGTGAGCGCTTGGTGGGACAGATCGCCAAGCGTCAAGCGGTCACCAATCCGGCCAACACCGTCTTTGCGGTGAAGCGTCTGATGGGCCGGCGCTACGAAGATGCCGAGGTCCAGAGGGCGCTCAAGGTGTTGCCGTACAAGGTGGTTCGGCACGAAGACGGAGCGGCTTGGGTCGAGATCCGAGGAAAGAAATACAGCCCGCCCGAAATCTCTGCGTTCATCCTGCAGAAGATGAAGCAAACCGCCGAGGACTATTTGGGCGAAAAGGTTACTGACGCGGTCATAACAGTGCCGGCTTACTTCAATGACAGCCAGCGCCAGGCGACCAAAGACGCGGGGCGCATTGCGGGCCTCAACGTGCTCCGGATTATCAACGAGCCGACGGCCGCGTCGCTGGCCTACGGGCTCGATAAAAAGAAGGACGAGAAAATCGCGGTCTTCGACCTTGGTGGCGGAACGTTCGACATCTCGATTCTTGAACTCGGCGAAGGGGTCTTCGAGGTCAAGGCCACCAACGGTGACACGTTCTTGGGCGGCGAAGATTTCGACCAGCGCGTGATCGACTATCTCGCCGACGAGTTCCGCAAAGATCAGGGAATCGATCTGCGCAAGGATCGCATGGCCTTGCAGCGGCTCAAGGAGGCTGCGGAGAAGGCCAAATGCGAGCTTTCGACGGTTGCCGAGACAGAGATCAATCTTCCGTTTATCACGGCCGATCAGTCGGGCCCCAAGCATCTTGCGATTAAGTTGACGCGGGCGAAGCTCGAAGCGCTGTGCGCGGATCTGCTGGAGCGCCTTGAACAGCCGTGCCTCACGGCGCTCAAGGACGCGGGGCTTTCTGCCGGCGACATAAACGAAGTGGTGTTGGTCGGCGGAATGACGCGGATGCCCGCGGTTCAGGCGCGCGTGCGGCAGCTTTTCGGCAAGGAAGGACATAAGGGTGTCAATCCTGATGAAGTCGTCGCGGTGGGCGCCGCGATCCAGGCCGGCGTGCTCAAGGGCGAGGTCAAGGATGTCCTGCTGCTCGACGTCACCCCGCTTTCCCTCGGCATTGAAACGCTGGGCGGCGTGTTCACCAAGCTCATCGACAAGAACACGACGATTCCGACTCGCAAGAGCCAGATCTTCTCGACCGCTCAAGATAATCAGAATGCCGTGACGATTCGCGTCTACCAGGGCGAGCGCGAAATGGCGGCTGACAACAAAATGCTCGGCCAGTTTGACTTGATCGGCATCCCGCCGGCGCCGCGCGGCGTGCCGCAGATCGAGGTTACGTTCGATATCGACGCCAACGGCATCCTGAACGTCGCGGCCAAGGATCAGGCGACCAACAAGGAGCAGTCGATTCGTATCACCGCTTCTTCCGGACTCAGCGAAGCGGAAATCAAACGGATGGTTTCCGATGCGGAAAAGCACGCCGCTGACGACCATCAGCGACGTCTGGCGGCCGAGGCGCGCAACAAGCTCGACAACCTCATTTACTCAACCGAAAGATCGCTTAAAGAGTATGGCGCGTCGCTCGATGAGCCGACGAAGAAGAATCTCGAGGAGGCTCTCGCGAGTGCGAAGGGCAAGCTGGAGTCAACTGACCCGGAGGAGCTGAATCGGGCTGCCGAAGCGCTGGCGTCCGCTTCGCATAAGCTGGCGGAAGCGATGTACAGCAAGGTTCGCCAGCAGGATCAGACGGGAGCCGGCGGCTCAACGGGCGGGGGTTCTTCCGCTGACGGCGGGCCTGGTCGCGATGCGCAGGGCAAAGAGGATGTGGTTGATGCCGACTACAAAGAGGTCAAGAACTAGCGGCATCGAGTAGTTCAACGGGGCGGCGCGTGGCGCGCCGCCCCGTTATCCATATAAGCGTCCGCAAAGTCATAAAGCGCCGGCCCGCCGTTGCAGAGCATTGTTCGCAGCAGAGTATCGCACGTAGCCGCGATTGTTGCCGTTAACAAGTCTCCGACAGCCAGGTATGCGTTCTATAGGCCGCATGGGCCGCTGGTGTTGGCGCGAGCGGGAGTGCGCCGGAAGGGTCTATCTTCGCTCCAGCGCGGGGCGGCCGCTAAACTCTTACCTGCGGGCCGCGAAGTCACGAGGATTCCCCTCGCGACGGCAACAAGAATCGCCGATAGCGGCAACTGATTCTCATCTGAAGACGACACGTGTACTATAATCGGCGGACATAAAGGCTGACGCTGCGTGGCATCTCCTCATGAACGGCAAGAAACGAGATTATTACGAAGTGTTGGGCGTTAGCCGCGACGCCAACGAGGATGAGCTAAAGAAGGCTTATCGGCGGCTGGCCATTCAACTTCATCCGGATCGCAACCCCGGCGACAAGCAGGCTGAAGAGCGCTTCAAAGAGATCAATGAAGCCTATCAGGTGCTCTCGGACGCCGAGAAGCGCGCTCAGTATGACCGTTACGGTCACGCGGCGTTCGAAGGGATGCGCGGAGCCGGCGGGTTCGGCGGATTTGGGGGCTTCGACTTCACGCAAGGGTTCGAGGAAGTCTTCTCCGATATCTTCGGTGACTTTTTCGGAGCGGGGCGCGGGGGAAGTCGCGCGCGGCGCGGCGAAGACCTGCGCTACGACCTGGAAATCGATTTTGAAGAAGCGGCGCGCGGTACGGAAAAGACCATCAAGCTCACCCGGTTCGTCACCTGCGAGACTTGCAAAGGTTCTCGCAGTGCGAGCCCTGGCGGCGTGCAAAACTGCCCCAACTGCCGCGGAAGCGGGCAGGTGCGGATGCAGCAGGGCTTTTTCTCAATCTCGACGACGTGCGGGCAATGCCGCGGCGAGGGCAAGATAATCGTTGAGCCCTGTGCCGCATGCCACGGGCAAGGCCGAACGCGAAAGGTGCAGTCGCTGTCGGTGCGAATCCCGCCCGGCGTAGACACCGGCTCTCGCCTGAGGGTCGGCGGCGCCGGCGAGGCCGGGTTTCGCGGTGGCTCATCCGGCGATTTGTACGTTGTCATCCACGTTCGGGACCACCCGATATTTGTCCGCCAAGGGAATGACGTGATCGTCGAGGTGCCGGTCAGTTTCCCCCAGGCGGCCTTGGGAGCCGAGTTGGAAGTCCCCACGCTTGACGGCAAGGTCAAGGTGAAGGTTGCGGCCGGCACTCAATCCGGAAAAATCCTCCGTCTCAAAGGGAAGGGCGTGCCGGACTTGCACGGATACGGCCGCGGAGATCAGTTGGTCAAGGTCGTCGTCGAGACGCCGCGCCGCCTTACGGCCCGCCAGCGGGAACTGCTCGAGGAGTTTGCGCAGATTTCCGGCGAAGAGTTGCACCATCCGATGGCCAAGGGCTTCGTCGACAAAATCAAGGAAATGTTCGGCAACCCCTAATCCCCAGCTGCTCGGCGCTGGATTGGTGCCCTGCCGTCCGGCTCAGGCGGCGGCGCAGAGCAGTTCCGCCTGTTCGATCACGGTCTGGGTCGCCTTCTCCTGTTTGTCCGGCGGATAACCATACTTGCGCAGTATGCGTTTGACCATCACCCGAAGCTTGGCGCGGATTGACTCTCTGATCGTCCAATCGATCGAGGTGTTGCGGCGCACAGTATCGGCCAGCTCGCGGGCGATCTGCTTCAAGGTCTCGTCGCCGAGCACCTTGACCGCGCTGTCGTTCACTTCGAGTGCCTCGTAGAAAGCCGCCTCTTCCTCGCTAAGCCCGAGATTCTCGCCGCGCCGCTGCGCCTCGCGCATCTCCTTGGCCAACGCGATTAGCTCCTCGATCACCCGCGCCGTCTCGATCAGCCGGTTCTGATATTTGCGGATTGCCTGGTCGAGCAATTCGGCGAATGAACGCGCCTGAACGACGCTTTTACGGCGGCGGGTCTTGATCTCGTCTCTCAGAAGGCGCGCCAAGAGTTCGACCGCGACGTTGCGTTGCGGCAGCCCCCGGACCTCCTCCAGAAAGCGGTCCGAGAGTATCGACAGGTCCGGCTTTTTCAGACCGGCCGCCGAGTAGATATCGATTACCCGGTCCGACGCGATCGCACGCGAGACGAGCTGGCGTATAGCGTGCTCAATTTTATCTGGCGGTTTTCCGCTGCCGCTTGAAAGTTTCACCAGTCCGGCGCGCACGGCCTGGAAGAAACCCACGTCTTCGCGAATCCGCAACGCCTCGTCGCTCGGAACCGCCAACGCGAAGGCTTTCGAAAGTTGCGTCACGGCATCCAGGAAGCGGCTCTTTCCGTCGTCCTGCGCGAGGATATGCTCCTGCGCGGCAGGGAGCAGGCCGAGCCGCTGGGCGGGCGTCCCCGACTTCCAGAGCGACCAATCGAAGCGGTGAAAGAGGCCGCAGCAGACTTCGTATTTTTCAAGCATCGCGGCCACCGCCTGCCGCTGGTCGATCGCGGCGTCCCCTTTGCCGCCGCTCTCCGTGTAAGTGGCTAAAGCGCGTTTCAGCTGCTCGGCGAGCCCGAGGTAGTCGACGATCAGGCCGCCTGGCTTGTCCCTGAAGACCCGATTTACTCGCGCGATCGCTTGCATCAGACCATGCCCGCGCATCGGCTTGTCAACGTACATCGTATGCAGCGGCCCGGCGTCGAAGCCGGTGAGCCACATGTCCCGCACGATTACGATTTTCAGCGGATCGTTCGCGTCCTTGAACCGCTCGGCCAGTTTAAGCCGGCGTGCCTTATTCCGGACGTGGGGTTGCCATTCGGGCGGGTCCGAGGCGGAACCCGTCATGACAATCTTTATTGCTCCCCTGGTATCGTCAGGATCGTGCCAATCCGGCCGCAGCTTGACGATCGCGTTATATAGGTCAACGCAGATCCGCCGGCTCATGGCGACAACCAGGGCCTTGCCGTCCAGCGCCTCAAGCCGCGCTTCGAAGTGGTTCACCAAGTCGCGCGCGATCAGGTTTATCCGTCTTTCGGTTCCGACCAGAGCCTCAAGCGCCGCCCACTTGGTTTTAAGCTTCTCCTTGCGCTCGATCTCCTCACCCTCGGTGACCTCCTCGAATTCCGGATCGATCTTCGGCCGCTCCTCAGGCTTGAGCTCAAGCTTGGCGAGGCGGCTCTCATAGTAAATTGGCACGGTCGCGCCGTCTTCCACGGCGCGCTGGATATCGTAGATATCGATGTAGTCGCCGAAGACCGCGCGCGTGTTTTTGTCCGCAAGCTCGATCGGCGTTCCGGTAAATCCGATGAACGAGGCGTTCGGCAGCGCGTCGCGCATGTGTTTCGCGAAGCCGTCGATAAAATCGTACTGGCTACGATGCGCCTCGTCGGCAATCACAACGATATTGCGACGGTCGGAGAGCAACGGATGCCGATCGCCTTTTTCCCCGGGAAAGAACTTCTGGATAGTCGTAAAGACGATGCCGCCGGAAGCAACCTTGAGCATCTGCCGCAGCTCGGCCCGGCTGTTGGCCTGCACCGGCGCCTGCCGCAATAGATCGCTGCATCGCGAGAACGTGCCGAAAAGCTGGTCGTCAAGATCGTTGCGGTCGGTGAGCACAACGATCGTCGGGTTCTCCATCGCGGGATGGACTGCGAGCCGGCCCGCGTAAAACACCATCGTCAGGCTCTTGCCCGAGCCCTGCGTATGCCAGATCACGCCGCAACGCCGATCGCCGGTTGCGCGCGACGCCTCGATTGTCGCTTCGATAGCTTTGTTGACGGCGTGGAACTGATGATAGCCAGCGATCTTCTTGCTGACCTTGCCGGAACCTTCATCTTCGAAGGCCACAAAGTGGCGAATCAGGCTCAGGAAGCGACGCTTATCGAAGATGCCCTCGATGACCACCTGCAATTGCGGCACTGTGGCTGGCGCAAGGGATTCGCCGTCGATCGTGCGCCATGGCATGAAACGCTCGCGGTCGGAAGTCAGCGAGCCAACCCGTGCCTCCACGCCGTCGGAGACGATCATCAGCTCGTTGAACCGGAACAGCGACGGGATTTCGTTCTTATAGGTCTGAAGCTGATTGAAGGCGCTCCAGATCGTGGCCTGTTCATCGGCCGGATTTTTGAGTTCGATTGTCGCGAGCGGCAGGCCATTTGCGAAGACCGCCACATCGGCGCGCCGCTCATGCCGGCCCTCAACGACTGTGAACTGATTCACGGCGAGCCAGTCGTTGTTGTCGGGCTCTTCGAAGTCGAGCAGGCGGACCTGGACCCCAGCGATCGATCCGTCTTCGCGCCGACGCTCGACTGTCACGCCCTCGGTCAGCATCCGATGGAACGCGCGATTGTTCTGAACGAGGGACGGCGACTCAGTGCGCGTGAGTTTGCGGAAGGCCTCTTCGAGCAACTCGGGCGGCAGGGCGGGATTCAGCCGTTCGAGCGCCTCGCGCAGCCGCCGCGCGAGGATGACCTCGTGGTAGTCGTCCCGCTCGCCCTTCGGCTCGCCTGGGGCGATCTCGGAGCCAAACTGGACGAGGTAACCTAGGCCTGCCAGCCATTCAAACGCGGCGGCCTCAACATCGGATTCGGCTAGTGGCATAGGCATCGGAAGCTATTGGCTTTCGTCTGTTCCATCCGTTCCTGTCGCGTCAGCAATTTGTTCCTTGCCTTCCCAGCGGGCGCAGATGCCCTCGAAGTCGGTGGTAGACACCGTGTCTGCAACCCAATGCTGGTAGAAACGCGGATCGCGGCTCTGCGGAAGTGGGTGCGCCTCCCGGATGCGGACGAGAGCAGGTGCGCGTACACACTCCCCCAAGACCAGCGCGGTTTGAGGAGCCAGCGCCGGCAGCTGATCGAGCAACGGCTCGTAGATGCCCGGGACGATTTGCTTAAAATACCGGAGGTCTTCTGGATTTTGCAGGCGATGTACGATGAAACTACTGCACTGAGAAAGGACTGTCGTTGAAAGTTCGCTTGGACGTTGAGAGGCTACCAGTAAGCCGAGTCCGTACTTTCTCCCCTCGCGCGCGATCCGCTCAAAGACCGTTCGGGAGATTGAGGGTTCGTCCCCGTGCCTCGTCTCTCCGATGTAGTTTTGCGCTTCCTCCAATACGAGAACAATCGGCAGGGAGCCTCGCTGGCTTTGGCCGCCGGACTCCCCAAGACGCTGAAGAAACTCGAGAATCAGCCGTCCGATGAGGGCTGTCACGTTTTCAAGGACCTCGGCGGCAAGCAGGCTCAGGTCGATGATCACGACATGAGAGCTGGAGCCGCCTTGGCGTTGACGATCGTAGAATGGCAACGCGCCTGACGGCACCGCGGCTTCGTCTGAGAGGGCCGGAGAGGGTGCGTCCGCGGAAGGCATTCCTACCATATCACGGAGAAATGTAGCGAGGCCGTGCCGAGGGTTGGGGAATGCGCCGTGAGTGGGGCCGAGGAGAAACTCGAAGCGGGTATCCGCAAGCAATCTGTCGATTCGAAGAAGCATTGTGCCAGAGAAGTCACGGGCTCTTGCTCCGCCCGATTCTTCACGCCGAAGCACCTGTTCGAGGTGTCGCGTTCGGAAGCGAATTTTATCGAAAAAGGCTGGTGTATCTGCTGACAGTCCAGTCGATCTGGGCGGCGCGCCGAGGTTTACGCCCGTGAGGCTAGCTAAAACGGGATCGATCGCTTCGTCGATTTTTGCGCGCGCGTCAACGGGTAGCACTCTTGGATAAATGTCGTTGTCAACGTGTTGCGCGGCTTGTTGCTTGACTGTGGTGAGGGCGGTCTTCACAGCGTCTTTGGTAATGCCCAAAGCATTCCAAGCGTCATTGAAAGCGGCGTCCTCGATTCGGCTAAGCGCTCCTTCCGCCAAATCTCGGAGATCTTTTGAGGTTTTCTCATTACTGTCGGAAAGCGACCGTATCCGATTTAACTCACGGATCAACTCCTCGCGAAGCAATTGAGCGGGCGTGTGGTCGGCAGTTTCGTTTCGGGCTAGCCTTAGGGCCTCAAGGAGCACGGGGCGCTGGACTCCTTGTGATGCCCGGAACAACCGTACAAAATCCTCCGAGTTAAGAAACCAGTACGGGATCTTTAGTACGTGTTGACTCTCTGAAGGGTCGGATGGGATGTAGAGGATCTTCCGATCGGTGACGGTGGTCCATGTTCCGTTTGCCTCTTGCCGCTGAAACGCAGCCCGGTACTCGCCATTCGTGTCCAAAATCACGAAGTGCGTTCGTTGAATTTCATGGCGCTCGAGGATGGATTGAATGAGACTTGCTATCGTGCAGGACTTGCCTGAGCCGGTACTGCCAAGAACCGCCGCGTGTTTTCCGAAAAAAGCATTTGGATCGATTTGGATCGGGTAGCCATCGAAAACTGCCGACTCTCCAATTCCGATGCAAAAGCCGGGTTTGGCCGGGTTGGGAGGAGCCGGTGCGCTGGCGAGCGGCCGATCGAAAATAAGTTCCAAGTCCTGTCGGCTGGCGAGGCACACCGGGTTGTCCAGGACGGGAAAGACCGAAACCCCTTGGGTGAACGTATTACCGTCGAGGGTACCAATCAGCACCCCCTTCATTAAACGACGCGCAGATGGGAGGGCGACCATCGTGCGGTCTGCGCGAATCTCAGCCTCTTCAGCGAGAACAACTCGGGAGACCATGGCAACCAAGCGTCGCGCGCCAACTGGCAAGACTATGTAGGAATTGATCCGCCCAACCTCAAGTGGGCCTTCGTAGGTGGTCCGAGCAAGTGCCCTCAAGTCTTTGTCGAGTTCGACTGTCACCTGAGCCGTGTCAACCGCGATCACGCGGCCTATTTGAAAATCATCAGGCATTGGTCTCGTCTCCCCCGGCGAGCGCCCGGTGAGTTTCCATAATTTCGCGACGAATCGTCTCGTCGCGGAGATCGGGAAGCGCGCGGCGGACGAATCCGGTGAACGTTCCAAAGGTCGTCCCCGAAAAGATCCACACTCTCGGATCCTTGCGGTCTCTGAGATGACGAACGAATTCGCTTTCGGGCTTCGGGTCAACGATCACCAAGGTGAAGCTAGGAATGGCCAGCGCCTGGCGGACGATTGCGCAGATGTGATCATCACCAAATCCGTATCCGACCACGAAGAGAACGCATTGTGGCCTTACGATTGTTGTGGAGAACCGCCGCAAGAGCTCAGCATAGGGCATTCCTAAGCTCTCACCCCACTTTGCGGGAGTAGGGTAAATGACAAGTGGAGAATTACTTTGGGGCACGTCGCCGTATGCGCGGATCCCATATGGATTATCCAGTTCACACTCCTCCGAAACCCATGTGATGGATCCGTGAAGTTTCAGAAGATGTATCACCCGGTCGAGGCGATGCACTCGTCCTTCGGTAGTTTCGGCCGGAAAATATAGGTCGTGGTCATAGGACTCAGGACGAAAGACGCGACGGACCGTACCGACAAAACCGTCTATTAAAACGACACCCTCTGCATCAGCAGCGCGCTCAACCAAGGTGTCGTAGTTAAGAGTGAAAATACTCGCCCGCTTCAGGTTCAACGGTCGGGTCAGAATCTTTCGCAGGACGTCCTTGTAAGCCTCAAAAGCAGTGGCGGGCGACCCAGCTGTGGGCAATTGGCAAAGCTGTGCTAGGCCCGCGGTTGCTCGACGGAGACATTCGTCAATAGTAGCTGATGTGAGAGCCACGCCTGGTGCGGCGTCGAGGCGCAGACGGCCGCCTTCCCTGGGCAAAGCGGCCCGCCAACGGTGGAGTTGAGAGAGCAGGTTTTCATAGTTTACGGGCAGCGGTTGTGGAGCGTTTGCGAGGGTTTTCCGTCGCGCGAGAATCTGCTCTCGTGTTACTGGTACGTTTGCAGCGCTGGAGCATGCGCGCGCGGCGGCTACGTAAAAGCACTTGATCCATTGGCGGACAACTGGCCTTTCCGCTCCAGCAATACCATCGTTGATGAGGCGCCTCTCGAGCTCCAGTGGCACCTCGCCTATCAACGGACCTCCGGCCTCCTTCGACGCACCGGCTCCGAGAAGGAACGACACCGTGTCGGCCTTGAGCAACGTTCCGACTCGAATGTGGAGGTCAGCTAGGCATTGCCTCCAGTCTTCGGTGAGTCGACGTTGACCATCCTCCTCCGAGGGTCGTTGCGAATGCCTGGCCCGAGTGTGCGCAATCTGATCCTCACCGCCAATGACGAAGGACGCTTCGGAGAGTTCGGACCACGGATCGTCGATGTGGTCGCCATTGCTCACAAGTCGCGGTCTCCAACTGCGTCTATCCTTAGCGCTTCTGCAACCTGTCCTGAGGATTGTAGGCGGATCTCTCCCGAGATGAGCTTCGGCAGGAGCGCGTCGCGGATGGCGGCAAGTGTTCGCGATTCCCGGATATTCTCCTCGATTGACTGAATCAACGGCACCGTGTGGCGATCAAACACCGCCGCGACTGCGGCTGGCGGAAGCACTGTCTCGTATCTCGCCAAGTCGTGCCAGTTCGTTCGGGGCATCCTCGTGCCGTCGGCTAAAGCGCTTGCGTACTCGACAAGTTCTGTGCTGGACGCAAGGCAGATCGTGAAGGCCCCCCACTCGGAAGATTTCGGCCTGATCACCAGGATGTCGGTGGAACAGACCCCACTCTCGGGCGCGACGGCGACTTTGTGAAAGTACGGCCGAAGCTTGCCAAAAAGAACGTCGCCCGCGCTGAACCTAAACTTCCCGCTCTCCAGTCCATCTGACGTTCCCCAGCTGTCGAGGGCTATGCTTCTTTTCGGAATGTGCTCAAGGCCGACGTAAACTGCTCCGTCTGGTATTTGCTCCGGCGAGACGCCGATTCGTGGATTGTCGGCAATCTCACCAAATGTTCCCGTGCGCCAGCCGCTTGGGATCTTGCCCAGTTCCGAGTCTTCGAAGGAGTCGGGGAAGAGGTCGTAGAGGTCGGCGGGGAGGCCGGGGAGCGATTGGCCGCGACGCCATCGGCCGTCCATCTTGGCGCGGACCGGCTCGAAATCGACGAACCACGACTTGAAGATCGCGCGCGCCATCGCCTCCAGCGTCTCGTTCATCCGCCGGTTCAGTTCGATCTTGTCGTCCAGCGCGCCGAGTATTGCGGCAATCGCGCGCTGCTCAACGGCGTCCGGGATAGAAATTGGAATGCGGCTGAGAATGTCCTGATTCAATAGCGGCTGACCGGAGCCTGCGCGCCAGTTGTTCAGAGCAAGCGTGTTCAGCAAATAAAACAAGTACCGAGGGTCGTTGTCGCCAAGCGCCGTTGCACGAATCGCATTATCAGTTACCCAACACCGGTCCTTGGCAAAGTAGAGCGAGCCGCAGTAGCTGCCTACACGCCCGATAACAATTGTGGCCTCGTCAGCATTGGCTTCACTAGCATAGCCGATGATTCCGTTAGAGCCGTAAACCGGATATGGATTGCCGCTGACGCGCGCCGGACTAGCCCTCCCATTTGCAAACTCGAGCACGCTGCCAAGCGTTGTTTGCAAAAGATTCCCCGTCATCCCCAAATTCTCGCGCAGAAAGTGCTTGAGTAACGTCGCGGCGCGCGGAAATCTTAACCCTCACGCCGCGTAGCGCAGAATCTCGACTTCCGCGTGGCGGTCGGCGGCTTCCTGCGCTTTCGCATACACCTTCGCCGCGACCGCCTCATCGAGATAGTATTCGCCGCAGTTCTGGCAAATGTCCGCCGGTGTGCCTTTGACCAGCACGGTCGTCTCTCCGCGCGTGAGCGTCACGGTCAAGACTCCCGGCCGGGTCTCACCCGTCTTGCAGATTACGCACTTCATCAGCTTCTCCGCGTTTTCAAATCCTCGCTCCAACGCACAAAGCCTCATGTCGCCAAGGCTGAGCTAGCCGGTAGCGTCCTTAGGCCCGCGCAAAAGGCTCTTTATTCCCGTCAAGAGCCATGGCAGGGCGCCCTAAGCCTGCTCAAAAGGCGCTCCACCGCCGGCTTCAACATCGGAATATCGTTGTTGACCGCGTTCCAAACTATATCCGTGTCCACCTCGAAGTAACCGTGCACCAGAATGTTGCGCATGCCGATAATCTTGGACCATGGCACGTCGGGCCCAAGGGCGCGCACGCTCTCGGGCAGGGCGCGGGCTGCCTCGCCGATAAGCTGCAGATGCCAGAGGAACCAGACCTGCAACATTTCATCCTGCCGGAGAGCCGCCGCGCCGCGATTCCGGTAGCGCTCAATCGCGCTGATGGCTGACAGGATGTCCTCGATTCTCTCTTTCGGGTCCCTCATATCGGCATGGCTTCTCGAAAGACGCGCTCTCGCATACGAGCCTTGAGGCCGCGCCCGGTGACCACATCCACCCTGCGGCCGAGCATCTGCTCCAGGTCGTACTGGAGACCTCCCAGGTCAAAGAGGCTTCGACCTTCATCGAGCTCCACGAGGAAGTCGAGGTCGCTGGCCTCATCCGACTCGCCCCTGGCGACTGAACCGAAAATCCGCACGTTGCGGGCGCCGTGCTGGGCGCACACACGCAGAATTTCCTCGCGCTTTTCTTTCAGAAGTTGCTCAAATGTCATAGCCGAGTCCCCTGAGGTTTTTACGGACGCGTTCCTCAAGCTTGCGCCCCTCCGCCATCTGCTCGGCAAGCGTGCCGACGAGGCGACGCATCTTTTGGTCGAACGGCTCGCCGTCATCCTCGACCGCCTCGGCGCCGACGTAGCGCCCCGGAGTCAGCACGTACCCGTGCGCGGCGATCTCCTCGACCGTCGCGCTTTTGCAGAAGCCCGCAACGTCCTTGTATTCGCCCGTGCCCTTCTCGCCGCGCCAGGCATGGTAGGTCGCGGCGATGCGCGCGATCTCCTCGTCGGTAAGCTCGCGATGCACCCGGTCGATCAGCATGCCCATCTTGCGCGCGTCGATAAAGAGCGTCTCGCTGCGCCGGTCGCGCAACGGGGTCCCCATGGGGCTTGCCCCATGGGGTGAAAGGCGCGGAGCATGCTTGTTGCGCGCGAGAAACCACAGGCAGGCCGGAATCTGGGTCGCGTAAAAGAGCTGCGCAGGAAGCGCCACCATGCAATCGACCAGGTCGGCCTCGATGATCCGCTTGCGAATCTCGCCTTCGCCCGAGGTGTTGGACGACATGCTGCCGTTGGCCAGCACGAAGCCCGCAACCCCGTTGGGCGCGAGATGATGGATGATGTGCTGCACCCAGGCGAAGTTGGCATTGCCGGCGGGCGGCACGCCGTACTTCCATCGTACGTCGTCGCGCAGCCGCTCGCCGCCCCAGTCGCTCATGTTGAAAGGCGGATTGGCCATCACGAAATCGGCCTTCAGGTCCTTGTGAAGGTCGCGATGGAAACTGTCGGCGTGCTCCGGGCCGAGATTAGCGTCGATGCCGCGAATGGCGAGGTTCATCTTGGCGAGCCGCCACGTAGTGGGGTTGGATTCCTGCCCGTAAATGCTCAGAGCCGTCTTTGCTTTGCCACCGTTACCATTCCCGCTGCGATGCGCTTCGATGAACCTCACCGATTGCACGAACATCCCGCCCGCGCCGCAGCACGGATCGTAGACGCGGCCTTTGAACGGCTCGATCATCTCGACGACCAAGCGAACCACGCATCGCGGGGTGTAGAACTGGCCGCCTTTCTTGCCCTCGGCGCTGGCGAACTGGCCAAGGAAGTATTCGTAGACGCGGCCGAGGATGTCTTTTGAGCGATGCTCGGCGTCGCCCATGCTGATGGTGCCGATGAGATCGATAAGTTCGCCGAGCCGCTGCTTGTCGAGGGCGGGGCGGTTGTACTCCTTGGGCAGGACGCCCTTGAGCGAGGGGTTGTCGCGCTCGATCGCGACCATCGCGCCTCTTTCGGAACCCAGAAAACGTTCTCGGCGCGGTATTCGTCGGGATCTTCGGGGTCGGCGCCCTGGGCTTGCTGGGCGACCAGCGCGGCGTGCTTTTCCTCGAAAGCGTCGGAGATGTACTTGAGGAAGATAAGGCCAAGCACAACGTGCTTGTACTCGGCCGCGTCCATGTTGTTGCGCAGCTTATCGGCCGCCTGCCACAGCGTCTGCTCGAACCCGAGCGTCGCTCCGTTGTTACCGTTGTCGTTATTCGCCCTTCTTTTCCCGACGCGAACCATTCCGAAACCCTTTCGATAAACGAGCGCTACACTGGTGGTTCATGGGCAGCGAGCGCGCCTGTGAGAAAATCGTAAATCGTTACAAGAGTATTTGGTGATTCCCTGTGCGGGTACGTATCGCCCACATCGTCGGCCGTTTTCTTTGCTAGCAACGCCGGCACCTGGAGACCAAAGAAGCACGCCGAGTGTCGGTTGGTTCCGAACATGCGTTTCACTTCGTACTTCTTGTGGATCGCCGGGATTGTCGCTTTCGAGTACTCGCGAAACCGCTCCTCGAAGCTGAGGGTGCTCGGGTCGATGCGGTGAATGCTCGCGCCTCTGCGTTCAAACTCCCTTAGAAGAAATGGGACCGCTTCGATGCCTTTGTTACACGGACGGTCAAAGACTATTGCAGGGTCTGATGGATAAAATAAGATAAGTTCCATAAAGCAAAACAATAGCAGAGGCTCACACCCGGTGTACACGGGGTCTGAAGCTAGACTGCGACGCCTAGGGTCGGCTGGAGCACGGCTGGACGTGGCCTTTCAGGCCGAGAAGCCCGCCCGATGCTCTAAGAGGTGGAGACGAGCCAAACCGCCAGCGGTTGAAGGACTCAGACGGCGCGAGGCGACGGCTAAGGGAGGATCGGGCGGCCGGCGGCTTGGTACAGCGCGCGGCGCATCACATCAACGGGCGCCTGAACTTTGTTGAACAGTTCAAAGGCGAGCGCGCCCTGGTATAGCAGCATCCCGAGTCCGTCGGCGCATCGGCGGCCAAGCTTAAGCGCGGGCCGAAGAAAAACCGTGGGCTTAGCCGCGTAGCTGAGATCGTAGAAAAAGCAGTCTTCAGCGGTCGCCGCGTAAGCCATCGGCGGGAAGCTCTGGTTTGTCGTATTCACCGAGGTTGCATTGATAACCAGGCCTTGCTCGCCCATAAAAGCGGGATCCCGCAGCGCGTCGAGCTTCAACGTTTCCACCTTTGCGCGCGCAAAGCGGCGCGCCAGAGCAACGGCTCGCTCATGAGTGCGATTAACCACGGTGACGCGGCCGGCCCCCAGTTTCAGGACCGCAAGGAGCGCCGCGGCTCCGCCCCCGCCCGCGCCGACAACCAGCACGCTTTTTCGCTTCAACGAAAGCCCGAGCTGCTTTAGGTCCAGATCGAGTCCGCGGGCGTCCGTGTTATCGCCGAGCAACCCTTGCGGCCGATTGACGATGCAGTTGACGGCGCCGAGAAAGCGCGCGTGCGGGCCGAGCTTGTCCACCAAGCGCGCCGCCTCGAATTTATGCGGCAGGGTGACATTGGCACCGACCATTCCCAGGGCGCGAATCGCGCGCACCGCCGTGGGTAATTCGCTCGGGGAAACGCGAAACGGCAGATAAACGCCCTTCAACTTGAGCGCGCCGTACGCCGCATTGTGCATCACGGGCGACAGCGAATGGCTGATTGGGTCACCGAATACTGCGGCCACGCGCGTGCCCACGTCTCTCATGAGGTGGAGCCTTGGGTCCTAGCGCGCGCGGGCGCGCACTTCTTCGGCGGTGAAGAGGTAGATGTAAGTCAGGCCGGCTCGTGCGAAAGCCTCGCTTGCACCCTCACCTCGATCGACCAGCGCGAAGGCGGTGCTCACGTGCGCCCCGGCCTCACGAACGGCATTGGCCGCGGCTATCGCAGAGGCACCGGTCGTAACCGTGTCGTCGATCACTCCGGTCAAGCGGCTGGGCCTAAAAGCGCCCTCGATCTGCTGCTGAAGTCCGTGCGGCTTGCTTTCCTTGCGCACGAAAAATCCGGTGATGTCCACTCCGCGCCGATAGGCTGCGCCGATCACGGCGTCGGTTATCGGCAGCGCGCCCGCCGCCATGCCGCCGAGCTGCGCGATGCCCTGCGCGACCACCAGATCGAGCATCAGCTCGCCCGCCAGATAGGCCCCGCGTCCCAGGTAGAGCGTGCGCCGGCAGTCGATATAATATTTCGAGCTTCGTCCCGAAGCGAGCGTTAGCTCGCGTTCAAAGTACGATTCGCGGCTCAGAATTTCCAGCAGTGCTTCGCGTGTTGCTTGCTCCATAACAAATTCCATAATTTAGGCTGCGGCGGGCGCGTACACAACGGTTGTTTTCCTCGCTGGGGCTGCAGGGCAGGTCGGCGTGCCAACCATCGCCGCGTTCGCTCATATCGGATGCCCTGACGGATCAATATTCGCCGAAATTCAGCGTGACTCGCGCCTGCCAAAAGTGCAGCATGAAGAATCGGGGCTGAAGAGCACTTATTACCACACCACGATTATAGCGCAGGGGGGTATCAGTATGGCGACGTTGGATCGAATCGATAAAGCGCTCAAGCAGGGCGCCGAGGACAAGAATGTTGCCGGGGTCGTCGCGACGGCGGCGACCAGGAAAGGCGAGATTTATCGAGGGGCATTCGGCAAGCGCGATCTTTCGAAAGCTGCTGACATGACGACCGATACCGTATTCTGGATCGCTTCGATGACCAAGGCGGTCACTTCTGTCAGCGCAATGCAATTGGTGGAACAAGGCAAGCTTTCACTCGACGCGCCGCTCAGCAAGGTGCTGCCGGAGATGGAATCGGTCCAAGTGCTGGAGGGGTTCGGCGCTGATGGAGAGCCGCGGCTGCGCGCGCCGAAACGGCCGGTTACGCTGCGCAATCTGCTGACGCACACCGCGGGTTTTTCCTACGACATGTGGAACCCCGACATCATCCGATATATGCAGTACGCCAAGGTGCCCGGCATTATCACATGCGAGAACGCGGCCCTGCGCACGCCGCTGGTTTTTGACCCTGGCGACCGATGGGAGTACGGCATCAACGTCGACTGGGTCGGCAAGGCTGTCGAGGCCGCCAGCGGGAAGTCACTTGAAGTCTATTTTCGCGACCATATTTTCGGGCCGCTGGGTATGGAGGATACCCGCTTCGTGTTGACGCCCGAGCAGCGCTCTCGCCTTGCTTCGATCCATCAGCGCAAAGCGGACGGCTCGTTGGAGCCGATTCCGTTTGAAGTCCCGCAGAAGCCCGAGTTCTTTATGGGCGGTGGCGGGCTCTACGGTACGGCTGGGGATTATCTGACCTTCCTGCAGATGTTCCTGCACGGAGGCCGGTTCAAGGGAGCGCAGGTGCTGCGCGAGGAGACTGTGAGATTGATGGGCTCCAATCAGATCGGCAAGCTCAACGTCGGCGTGATGAAGACGGCGATACCCGACCTGTCGAACGACGTCGACCTCTTTCCGGGGATGGAGCTTAAATGGGGATTGGGTTTTCTCATCAACACTGAGAAACTGCCGACCGGGCGCAGCGCCGGAGGCTTGGCATGGGCGGGGCTGGCCAACACCTATTTTTGGATCGATCCGGTTCAGGGCGTGGCCGGCGTGTTCCTCGCTCATACGCTGCCCTTCGCCGACCCCGCGGCCCTGCAGCTCTTAGTGCAATTTGAGAGCGGTGTTTACGAGGCGCTAGCCTGAGTTTAATTTACAGGTCAAGCGCGGACAAACCTGCGACGCCGGCCACCTCGACGCAAGTGCGGTAGCCGGCGTCGCGGCCGCGCGGAGAATTTTTGCGGGCATGAATTCGTGAGTACGAAGAAGCTTCCAGTTGCGGTGGTCGGGGCCACGGGAATTGCGGGTCAGCAAGTGCTGAACGCGCTGGAAGATCATCCATTTTTCGAAGTTGCCGCCGTGGCTGCTTCCGAGCGGTCGGCAGGCAAGAGCTTCGAAGAAGCGATTACCGACGCCGAGAGCGGAATTCGGCGATGGTACGTCAGCGGTACGGAGCCGCCGGCGCGAACCCTGGCCTTGACGGTGCAGGACGCGCGACGGCTTAAGCTTGAGGGCGTGGCCTTGGTGTTCGCTGCGGTCGAGTCCGAGGCCGCGCGCGAGATCGAGCCGCTCTACGCCGCGAAAGCTCCGACGATCTCGACCGCCCGGCCCCATCGCACGGAGCCCGACGTGCCGCTGCTGATACCCGGGGTCAACCTCGACCATCTGGAATTGCTGGCCGAGCAGCGCAAGCGGCGCAAATGGAACGGCTTTCTGGTCACGCTTCCGAACTGCACCGCCACCGGCCTTGCGATAACGCTCAAAGCGCTTGACGAACGACTCGGCGTCGAGGCGCTGGTGGTCACCACGATGCAAGGCATCTCGGGCGCCGGTCGCGACCTCGCGGCTTTGGACATCGTGGAGAACATCATTCCCTATATCGCGCGGGAAGAAGAGCGCGTGGAAATCGAAACACGCAAAATTCTGGGTCGCCTCAGCGGCACCAAGATTGTCGAGCATCCGGTTACGGTGAGCGCCACATGCACTCGTGCCGGGGTGCTCGCCGGGCATACCGAAGCGGTTGCGGTTGCGCTCGCCAAGTCGTCCTCAATCGAGGCAGTGGCCGAGACGTTCGACCGGTTTGGCGCCGAATTCACGGCGCTCGGCCTTCCCAGCTCACCTAAGCGTATGATCACCGTTCATCACGACCCGAGTCGCCCTCAGCCGCGTCTTGACCGCGACGCCGACGGAGGGATGACGACCTCGGTCGGCCGAATTAGGCCTGACCCGGTGATGCGAAATGGGGTGCGCTACCTGCTCGTGACCCATAACGCGCGCATGGGTGCGGGCAAAGGCGCAGTGCTGGCCGCGGAATACCTCAAGCACGCAGGCTATCTCGACTAGAGTCCCAAGGCCTTAGCCTGTTGCGGAGCGCTCTCGCGCTCGGAAGTTTTGCGCGAGGAGCAGAGTCGAGCCGCGCGAGTCCGTCTTGCACTCCCATTTTCGACCGAAAAGCCGTTGAAGAGAGCCGAGCCAGCGCCGTTGCATGGAAGAGGATAAGGCTGCGGCGTGCGCCTTTATAGCCGGGGTGAAACATCTTACGTCAAGACCCCGCCTGCCGGGATGAGGCGGCCCTTCACGAGCATCCCAGTCAACGCACGTTGAAGACCTCCGCAACCGCCCGCTGTCCGCATCCTTGACGGACCGCCGCTCAACGCTACAGTGCGGGACGGGGGTCCGATTCGGCAACGGCTTCTTCGACGCGGCGCGACGGAGGAGGCACGATGAAGAACAGGGGCGTCAGGAGGTAAACGACAAAAGCCACCTTTACGTTGATCCACGCCGCGGCGACGCCGGTGAGGTAAGAGGCCGGCCCCACGAACGATTTAAGAATGATGTGAGGATCCTGATTGGGCATCAGAATCCGGCTTGATAAGATTGCGAAGAATATAGGAGTGCAGCGCGATGAAAGCGACCGTGTTAGCGGCCATTACCGGGCCAAAAAGGCTCACGGCCAGGGGATTGCTCGAGTATTCGCCCATCAGGGCTGTCGGAAACGGAATGAACGACTGGAGCATCAGAAAGATGCTGTTCAGCCACACCATCCCGTACGTCGCATGGCGCGAGCCCGCAGATATGATGATGGTTAAGCCAGAACTTGCATACGATCACGAAGCTTATGACCCAGCTGAGAAATTTGGGCACTTGGTCGAGCAGCCGATAGGCCAGCTCCTCGGCGCTGCGGGAATCTTTCAGCGATGGAACGCTGAGTTCGAGCACCAACAGTGTGACGACGATGGCGAAGACGCCGTCACTAAAGCCCTCGATCCGATTGAGACGCAGTTCTTCTTGTTTGAAGTGCTTCAACACATCAACAGCTCCCGCGTTTCGCGGCGGTTTCCGGCGCTGCGTGACTGACCGAGAAGACGGCAGGCCCCGAAATTCGGTCAACGCGCCGCTCTCGCGGCCGAAGAGATATCCGGTCTGCGCCGTTTAATCAATGTGCGGTCATACGGCGTCGACGATCAACTCTCGGCCTTACCGCCGAGCGTGGTCGGTCTATGTGCACTGGAATGGACGAGAGTAGCTTGCCCGTGGACCTGCGGGGATTGGTAGGGTTCGCTTTGCGAATACGTTCCATTGGGGAAGCCAGCCGAGTGCGGCCGAGCAAACTACGTGCTGTGGCCGCCCTAATCGTTATGTCTTACTAGGGCTCCAAAAAACCACAGAAGCAACGGACGGAGCCCTGGCGCCCTGCTTTCAAGGGGCGATCTGCTCTCGGGCCGAAAGCGCCGAGCCTTTGCCGGACGGTGGAGTAGCCTTTCGTTTGGACGTGTCCGATGATCCGGGCCCGTTGGTCCGCTGGGGCAATATCCGTGGATGTGCCCGCGAAGAAAACTTATCCGCAAGACGCTCGCGGGTGACATTCCATTAGGGCAACACGCTTGGCCATCAATTGGCACCCGGCGTGGTGGCGCCCAATTGTTTTCTATGCGAAGACCGAACGTTAGCAATAGGTCGCCGTCGGGCGGTCCAGCAACTCGATCATCCGCGTCGGCAGCAGCTCGTGAAATCTTTCCTTTTCACCGAGCGGTCCTGCCCGATTCGGGGCGAAACATTTCGGTGCTGCGCTGCACCGCGGTGTCTGAGCATGGACCACCGGGCGCTGATTCCGACGACCCGCTATGGTCGCAACGACAGTGCTGGCCAGGCGCATCGACGACTCCTCCCTGAGGATCGGATAAGATGAAAAACCGATGCCTTTACTTTGGTAGAAAAAGCCTTATCGCTAGACCAACCAAGACCACGGCAAACAGCCGGCGCAACAATTCTCCTGACAGCCGAATCGCCAGCTCGGCTCCAAGGAATGCGCCCGCTGCGATCCCCACGGCGATTATAGCTGCGTAACGGATGTCAAGCGCGCCGTCGCGCCAGTAAACCCATGCGCCCAGGATGCCCACTGGAGGAAGAAGCGCCCCTAGAGAAGTTCCGATGGCACAGCGAGTCGGCATGCCGACCAAAAAAATCAGGGCTGGAACAATAACTACGCCGCCTGCAATGCCGAAGAAGCCGGCTAAGATCCCCGCTGCAAGCCCGATCGCCACTATAAGCAGGTATTCTCCCATATCTCCATTTCCGTTTCGGTCCCAGCTCGGACGTCACGGGTTTCACCACTACCATCCGTGGCCCCCGTCCGCGCGCGAAGCAAGCGCCGGTTCACCGCTCAGCAGCTATCCGGCGGCATGGACAAGTGACCGCCGATCCACTTCATCGCACATTCGAGGTGGCTAGGCTCTGGTTCTTGCTATCCTATGGCCTAAAGGCGCGCACGGCTTTATTGATTCCTTCAGAGATCATTGGATGAGGAAAGACCACCTCGGTGAGTTCCCCTGCGGTCAGGTGTCGATTCACCGCCAAAGTCAGCGGCGCGATTAGATGAACTGCATCGAGACCAGCGACCTGGGCGCCTAGCAATCGGCTGGTGCCTAACTCGAAAATCATTTTGATAAAACCCTGGGTCTGATCGAAAATCTGGGCGCGGGAATCTACCTTGTATAAGTAACGTACGGCCTCCACGCTGCCGAAACGGTCGCGCGCTTGCGCTTCGGTGAGTCCGACCGTCGCCACCTCGGGCTCGGTGAACACGGTATGCGGAACGCTCTCGAAGTCCATCCGATCCACCGCCTGGTCGCCGGCCAGGATGCAATGTGCTGTGATGAGACTCTGGCGTACTGCGGAGTGAAAAAGCATGCTGCGCCCGTTTACGTCTCCAGGCGCATAAACCTGAGGATTCTCGGTTTGGAGACGGTCGTTGACAACCGGCGCCCCGACGGGGTTGAGTCCAAGAAGCTGGACGCCATCGGGGAGCACTACCTCGCGTCCGGTGGCCATAAGCACGGCGTCTCCCGACGTCTCTTGTTCGAGGCCGTGCTGGCGATAGCGCACACGCAAACGAGCCCCGTGGTTCTCAATGCCGAAAACCTCGGCGCCGAGCTCAATTCGCACGCGGTCTGCGAGCGCGTTTTTCAGGAAGGCGGCGATCTCGGGGTCGAAACCCGGCAGCAACTGGTTAGTGTACTCCAGTACTACAACGCGTGAGCCAAGGTTCTCAAGCATGGAAGCCGTCTCAACGCCGATATAACCGCCTCCTACCACCACCAGATCTTGCGGAAACGGCAGGTCAGCACCGAAGCGGAAAAGGTCGTGCGATGTTATCGCCAACTCGGCGCCGGGTATTGGTAAACGATGAGGTCGTGAGCCGGTGGCAAGAATGAGATGACGGAAGTGATATCGTTGAACCCCGGATTGGTCGACGATTTCCGCCTCGCGTTCGTTGACAATGCGTCCCAAGCCGGAGTGAAAGATTACTCGTGAGTCGCGAATCTCCTCGGTATGTTGGGCGTAACGAAGACGCTGCACGCGATCCTTATGGGCGAGTACGCCTTTCCAGTCTGCGTTCGGGATTGCTCCGTGAAGTCCGAATAGGGCATACCGCCGAGCTGTGCCGCGGAACAAACTTGCCTCGCGAACCGCTTTCGAGGGCACACAGCCCTCAGCCAAACAATCGCCGCCCAGGTTCCCAATGGGATCGGCCATTACCACCCGCTTATCGGCCCGGTCGAGAAAAAATGCGGCCGGATACCCCGCTCCTCCGGCCCCCAGGACCACAACGTCAACCTCGATAGCCACAGTGTTTCCTCCGTAGACGCTCTTAGCGAGCGTGTCTTGGCCGCGACTCCGCCCCTGCAAGGCCAATTTTCCGCAGGCTAGCTCTCGGCCTCTCGCGGCGCCGCGTGGCGCGGGCATCGCACCGTGCCAAATAGCCTGCGTGACTGTCTGCCGCCCGATCTCCTGAGTGCAGGTGGCCCGCTGGCGCAGCGTTGAAGGCCAGTTTCACAGCGTGATGTCCAAAGCTATCGCATTCTCGCCGCGCGTGCGTTAATCGACCGGCCCACGGCGCGCTAGCGCACCACAAATGCGGGGCAAGGCGCGACGTTTAGGCTCGCACGTCGACGAGCGCACGCATTCGCCGACCCAAAAGCCACGCGCAAACCAGGAAAATTATCGCCAGCAACACCGCCTCGACAATCGCCTGAAAGTGAAACCTGCCCGCAAGCGCCTCGTCGAAAATTCGCCAGTCGACGAAAGCAATAGGAACTCCCGAAAACAGAAGCGCCAGCATTGTTCCCAACGTTTTTATGATTCGAGCCTTTGGCGCTTTAGGTTCTTCGGACCTTGGACTACTCACCGAGCCGGCCTCCTCGATTTGAGCTTTCCTTTTGACGTTAGGATTAAGCTTCGCCCGGTTCGCGAGATTCGATTCCAGCCTCCGAACCAACACTCACGGCGCTCGGCTGGTGAAACTCGTTGCTTTAGCCACTACTTCCGGCCGATACCGGCCGACCGGCAGCCGGCGCGTGCCGTCGCCGTTGGGGGAGCTGCTCTCTACCGGCAGCCCGGCTGCCTGCCACTCGGGATAGCCATCCTCCAGGCGAAGTGCTTTGAATCCGCGCCGACGCAGAACGTGGACAGCCTCGTACGACATCACGCAGTACGGCCCCCGACAATAGGCCACGATCTCACGATCGCGAGGGATCTCGCTCAAGCGTTGCTCCAGTTGGCCGGGCGGCAGATTCATCGCGCCGGGCAGATGACCAGCTAAAAATTCCTCGAGCGGGCGTACGTCGATCACAACCACGTCTTGCCTTTTTAACCGTTGTATCAGCTCGCGGCGCGACACAGGTTTTAGATCATCGAGGTTCCGGAAGTGGTCCTGCAGGATCGCGCGCACCTGTCCCAAGCGACGCTCTGCGACCTTGCACAAGGTCTCGACCAATGTCAGCACGAGCGCGTCGCTGAGCCGGTATAAAACCTGCCTCCCCCGGCGACGCGAAGTCACGAGGCCGGCGCGGTTTAGGCGCTGCAAGTGTTGGGAAACGTTGGTCAGGCCGAGCCCGCTCGCGGTGGCCAAGCTCTCAACCGGCCGCTCGCCTTGCGCCAGCAGTTGGAGGAGAAGCAGACGATGGGCGTGCCCCATAGCCTGCGCGACCGACGCAAACTGCGCGAACAGAAGAAAGCCCGCGTTGCTTTCACCTATTGACATGCGACCTCCATCGACCTACATTAATCCATAGAATCATTGATAAAGCAAGTAATGGAGGATGTCATGTCGCTCGAAAATGCGGTTCGATTGCTCGCCGGCACGTTGGTGACCGTTGGTGTGCTGCTGACGTATTTTTTTAGCCCCTATTGGCTGCTGCTACCGCTCTTCGTGGGGCTGAATCTGATTCAGTCGGCCTTCACGAAGTTCTGTCCGGCTGAAATCGTGATGCGTCGGCTGGGCGTAGGCGCCAAGGCCGACAACCCGCATCCTGCGGGCCACGCCGCGGCGATGAACCGGTAACGGGCGGGGCGATGCAGAACCTGCCTCACATCTATTTGGTGGAAGCCGTCGCTCGAGCCGAGGGAAATATTTCGCTCGCGACGCCCAATGTGATGCCGTTGGAAAGCGCTCCGCCTGCGGAGTTCGGAGGGCCCGGCACTTTTTGGTCGCCTGAAACGCTGCTCACGGCCGCCGTGGCGGACTGTTTCGTCCTTACCTTCCGCGCCGTGGCGCGCGCCTCGGCCCTGCGCTGGCTCGGCCTCAAGTGCGAGGTGGAGGGAAAGCTTGAGCGCAAGGACGGAATTTTGCGGTTCACGGAATTCGTCATTCACGCGCGGTTGACCGCGGAGCCGGGAACGAATGAGGAAAAAGCTCGCGCTGCGCTTGAGAAGGCTGAGAAGACGTGTCTGGTAAGCAATTCTCTGAGCGCCGCGCGAAGACTCGATGCGCAGGTGATCGTGTCCTGACGCGTTTTGGCAGAGCGGGGTGCCATGCATGCGTGGGGAAGGGGATGTCGTGCAACCTGGCTGGCGCAGGATGGTGCAGCGGGCGATTGTGCTGGCGATGGGTATCGGGAGTGTTGCCGGCGTGGCGTGCGCGCAGGGCCCTGACGCGCGCCCGCCGGCGCGCCGCGTGATGCTGTCCGAAGCGCTTCGGATAGCGAGCGAGCACAACAGATTTCTCAAGGCGGCGAGTCTTAAACGCCGCGGTGCTGCCGACCAGGTGACTGTGGCCCGCGCGGCCTTGCTGCCCAGGCTCGACGCGATCGAAAACTACTCCTATACCGATAACCCTCCGCTGGTATTCTCCAACCTCCTGGCGCAACAGGAGTTCACCGCCGCCGATTTCGCGCTGAGTCGACTGAACTTTCCCGCCGCGTTGTCCAACTTCCAGAGCCAGATCATGATGTCGCAGACACTTTTTGCGGGCGGCGGCCTGTGGGCGGCCTTCAAGGCTGCCGGATATCAAGCCGACGCGGAAGCGTGGGAGACGTCGCGGGTTCGCCAGGAGATGGAATTTTCGGTGATCCAGGCCTACTACCGCGCGTTGTTGGCTGAGCAGGAGACCGAGGTGATCAAGCGCGCGTTAGCCGCCGCCCAAGCGCATCGAGATCAAGCTCAGCACATGTTGAAACAAGGGATGGTAGTCAGTGCCGATCTGCTGCGCAGCCAGGTGGTGGTCGGCGCGCTTCAGCAGCAATATACGAGCGCGCAAAGTTTGATCGAAATCACGCGCGCGCAACTTTCCGATACGCTCGGCGTGGACGAGAGGCTCGCTCCGCAAGGGGCGCAAATGCCGCGCGCTTTGAAATCGCGCGATCTGGCCGATTTGAAGGACACCGCGCTCAAGCAGCGGCCCGAAGTGAAAATTGCCTACGACAGGGTGAAGGCGGCGGAGCAGGGGGTCAAGGTTGCTCGGTCCGGTTATCTGCCGACGGTCTCGTTGGCGACGGCCTATGAAAACGATTCTCAAGAGTTGGTCCGGGCCGGAAACAACTATTCCGTCTTCGTCTTTGCCCGGTTTAATCTGTTCAATGGGGCTGCGACACAAGCCAAAGTCGACGCGGCGCAGTCCGAGCTCGAACGCGCCGTCGTGCTCCGCGCGCAGCTTCTGCAGGATATCGCGGTGGAGGTCGAGCGCGCTTACCGTACGCTGGAGGCTGCCCGAGAGAATCTCAGCGTCGCGCAACGAGACCGTGCTTACGCGGCTGACGCGTTGAGAATTTTGGAGAATCGCTACGCCGCCGGGCTCGCCACAAACATCGACGTGCTCGACGCGCAGGCGTCGCTCCGTTCGGCGGAATCCCGCTCGGTGCGCGCGACCGTCGAGGTGGCGGTCGACTTCGGTGTGCTTGATCTCGCCGTGGGGCGAGCGCCGTCCGGAGTTGAGCAATAAATGAGCGCGACAGCGGGTCGTTCTTATCTGGTACGTCTCGCCGGCGTCTTGGGGGCTTGCGCGGCTGCGGCGCTGGTCGCCGCGTATCTCCTCTCCGGTCAGAAGATCAGTCCCGGCTTGGTCGCGGACGGCGGTCGGGGAGTGGGAGACGCGCCGGTTGCCACGGTCGAACTTCAGTCGGTGCCAATCCGTCGCGAGGTTGTTGGTCAGGTCGAATCGCGCTCCGCGATCGAAGTAGCGAGTCGAGTCGCGGCGTCGATCAAGGAGATCACCGTTCGTGCCGGCGATGTGGTGCGGCCGGGCCAACTGCTGGTGAGACTCGACGCCGCCGATCTGCAGGCCGCGGTTCAACAGGCGCAGGGACGGCTGTCCGCCGCGCGGGCCGAATACGCCCGCGCTTCCGCTGATGAACAGCGTTTTCGTTCGCTCCTGGCTGTCGGTTCGGTGACGCCTCGTGAGTTTGAGCAAGTCCAAGCGGGATACCGTTCGGCTTCGGCTAGCGTGAGCCAGGCCGAGGCCGGGGTTGCCGCGGCGCGCGCGAATTTGAAATACGCCGAGGTGCGGTCGGCGGTCGCGGGAATCGTTCAAGAGCGGCTGGCGGAGCCCGGGGATCTCGCGATGCCGGGCAAGCCCCTGGTGAGGCTCTACGATGAGCGGGCGCTCAGAGCTTCACTTCAGGCGCCGGAAAGATTGGGCGGTCATGTGAAAGTGGGCATGCCACTCGTGGTTCGAGTCGATGCGGTCGGGGCTGAACTGTTCGTGCCGGTCAGCGAGATCGTGCCCGCCGCCGATCCGGCAACGCGCAGTTTCATCGTGCGCGCCGACCTGCCGCCTGACCGCAGGTTGCGGCCCGGAATGTTTGCGCGCGCTACCCTCGCGGTCGGACAACAAGGCATCCTTACCGTGCCGTGGTCGGCGGTGGAGGAGGTGGGTCAGCTTGCCGCGGTCCGCGTGGTCGGCGCCAGCGGCGTGCAACTGCGTCAAGTCGCGCTCGGGCGCAGGTTCGATGACCGCGTCGAAATACTGGCCGGGCTCAACCAAGGTGAGCACGTCCTGGTCGGCTCGTTACCTGCGTTGCGTCAGTGAAGGGCGAGAACACACCGGTAGAACTAGGCTTAACCGCCCGGATCGTCGACCTTTTTCTGGGCTCCAATCTGTCGTTGCTTCTGCTGCTGGCGTCGCTGGCGGCGGGTGCGGTGGCGCTCGCGGTAACTCCGCGTGAAGAAGATCCGCAGATTTCGGTGCCGATGGCCGACATCATCGTTCAGATGCCTGGTGCCGGCGCCAAGGAAATCGAGAATCTCGTCACCATAAATCTCGAAAAGCGCCTATGGGAGATGGACGGCGTCCGTCACATCTACTCGGTGTCGCGGCCGGGCACGGCGCTGGTTACGGTGCGGTTTCAGGTGGGGTACGACCGCACGAAGGCCTTGGTCGAGATTTACAACAAACTTGAGTCCAATCGCGACGCCATACCGCCTGGCGTGACCGGCTGGATTATCAAACCGGTCGGCATCGACGACGTACCGATTCTAACCCTGACGCTGTACAGCGCGGCTGAGGACGACGCGCATCTGCGGCGAATAGCCGATGAGATCCTGTATCGAATGCAGGAGGTGCCAGACACCGGACGCTCGTTTGTCGTGGGCGGTCGGCCTCGCCAGATGCGGGTGATGCTCGACCCGCAAAGACTCGCCGGCCACGATCTTACGGTGCTGGAGGTGGAGCGTGCGCTGCGCGGAGCCAACGTCAACCTACGCGTCGGCACGTTTGCCCGCGACAATCAGGAGTTCGTCATGGAGAGCGGTCCGTTTTTGACTAGCGCCGCGGACCTGCGCGAACTCGTGATAGCGGCGCGGGGCGGGCGGCCGGTTTATTTGCGCGAGGTAGCGCGAGTGATCGACGGGCCCGCTGAGGCGGAGACCTACGTGAACCTCGGCTTCGGACCGGCGCGCCGGTTCCTGCTCGAGGAGCCGGGTCAGCTCAAGCCGATCGCGCTGGGCGACGGCGGAAGGATTTACCCGGCCGTGACGATCGCTTTCGCCAAGCGCCAGGGTACGAACGCCGTGGCGGTGGCGGAAGGGCTGCTGCACAAATTCGAAAGTTTGCGGCCGGTGGCTATACCCTCAGATGTCAGCGTGTTGGTCACGCGCAATTACGGCGAGACTGCGAACGAGAAGGTTAATGAGCTGGTGCGCGAACTCATGATCGCCGTTGCGATCATCATCGTGCTGCTCGCCTTCTCGCTCGGCGTCAGAGAGGCCTTCATCGTGGCGATCGCGGTTCCGGTCACGCTCTCGATCACGCTTCTGGGGAATCTGATGGCCGGCTATACGATCAACCGCGTTACGTTGTTCGCGCTGATTCTCTCGTTGGGGCTGCTGGTCGACGACCCGATCGTCGACGTCGAGAATATTCACCGCCATTTTAAGTTGCGCACGCACCCGCCGCGTGAGGCGACGTTGATCGCCGTGGATGAAGTACGGCCGCCGACTATCTTGGCCACCTTCACGGTCATCGTCTCGTTCATCCCGATGCTCTTCGTTACGGGCATGATGGGGCCGTACATGCGGCCCATGCCGCTCAACGTACCGTTGGCGATGCTCATGTCGCTGATAGTGGCGTTCACCATCACCCCTTGGGCTGCTTATCATTTGCTCAAGCGCGAATATGACGAGCCGGATTCCGAAGCTGCGCCTGAAGGAGGTGCGATACGAACCTGGTACGCGCGACTCTTGAAGCCGCTTCTCGAAAGCCGCCGGCGGGCGCGCCTATTCTTATTCGCGATCGGCGGCATGTTCGTGCTCTCCGTCTTGCTCGTGCTGCTCGGATTGGTTCCGGTCAAGATGCTGCCGTTCGACAACAAGAACGAGCTGGACCTGGTGATCAATATGCCGGAGAACACGCCGCTGGAGGCCACCAACGCGGTTGCGCTTGATTTCGCAAAGCTCCTGGGTCGCGTGTCCGAGGTGACCGATTACGAGACCTATGTCGGCAGCAGCTCGCCGTTCGACTTCAACGGAATGGTCCGACATTATTATATGCGCGGCGAGCCCTGGCAGGCCGACATCCGCATCAATCTGGCGCCCAAGCAGTACCGCGCGCAGCCTTCTCACAGTATCGCGCTTCGGCTTCACCCCGAGATAGATGCGATCGCGCGGCGCGACCATGTGCGGCTGGCGAAATTAATCGAGACTCCGCCGGGGCCTCCGGTGCTGGCCTCCGTCGTCGCGGAAATTTACGGGCCGCCCGGCGCCGAGTATGAGGGGCTGATTTCGTACGGCAAGACGCTGCGCGAAGTGTTTGCGCACACCGCTGGAATGGTGGCGGCGGATGACTTCTCGATCGCCGCGGCGCCCCGCCTCAATTTCATCATTGACCGGCAGAAGGCCTCGCTCAACGGGATTACCACCGCCGACGCGGCGCAGACGCTGGCGACGGCTCTCGGCGGACAAGTTGCAGGTACGGTCCATATCCCGTCGGAGCGTGCGCCGCTGCTCATCGAGCTTCGCTTGCCCCGCGCGGAGCGTTCGGCGCTTGAGAGCCTGATGGCGGTGAAGGTGCGCAGCTCAACGGCTAGGTTGGTGCCGCTCGGCGAGCTAGGTGAGACCGAACAGACCAAGGATGAGCAGCCCATCTATCATAAGGACCTGCGGCGCGTCGCGATGGTCATGGCGGGGACCGCGGGAATTAGCCCGGTCAATGAGGTCTTGTGGCTTCAGCAGCACACCGCGAGGACGGTGCCCGCGGGTTACTCGGTGGTCTGGACTGGAGAAGGCGAATGGCACATCACGGTCCAGGTCTTCCGCGACTTGGGTATCGCCTTTGCCGCGGCTCTCTTCTTCATTTACGTGCTTTTGGTCGGTCAGACCGGGTCGATGGTCATGCCGCTCATCATAATGACTTCGATTCCGCTCACGATGGTCGGAATCATGCCCGGGTTTTTCCTTCTCAACCTGCTGACCAATCGGCCGGTGGCGGGTTACAGCGACCCGACGTTCTTCACCGCCACGGCGATGATCGGCATGATCGCGCTTGCCGGAATCGTGGTGCGCAACTCGATTATTCTTATCGATTTCATCCATCGCGGGCTGGAGCAGGGTTTGTCGCTCGAGGCTGCGGTTTTGGAAGCGGGGGCAGTTCGTCTAAGGCCGATCGTGCTCACGGCAAGCGCGGCCATGCTCGGTTCGGTGGTGATCACCTTCGACCCGATCTTCTCCGGTCTCGCCTGGTCCTTTATCTTCGGCATCTTTGCTTCGACCGCGTTCACGTTGGTCGTGATTCCGCTCATCTACTATCTCGTCTACAGCAAAGAGCCGCGCCGGGGGCATGAGTCGTAGGCTATTGCAAGAAACTTCGCGATGGGTTTTTGCCGTGCGCACTGCTTCGATTAAGCGCAAAGTCGCCGCGGTGATTAGTATCGCATAGGATGGTGAGAGCGCTCATTTCTTTGCGCGAAGCGAATTCGCAGGCATGGGGATATCATGAAACAACATCACTCTGCTTCTTCTCGCCATGATCGGCATGGAGCACGGCAGCCCGAGCGTTTCAACGTGGAGAAGGCCGCGCTCATGGACGATCCTCAGAGATTCGAGTACCTGCCTCCCAGCCACATCATCAGTCTTCTGAAGCTCGCTCCTGGGATGCTGGTGGTTGACTATGGCACCGGCACCGGGACGTACGCGATACAGATCGCCTCGGCCCATCCCGAAGTAACGGTGGTCGCGTACGACGAACAGCCTCAGATGCTTGAGCATCTGCGGGCCAAGCCGCAAGCGAAACTCTCCAATATTCGAATCGCGCTTCCAGAGCAGGTAACCGAGTTCCTGGGTCGCGCCGACCGCGTGCTGGCACTCAACGTCCTTCATGAACTTGGCGACGAAGCGCTAAAGGAGATGCGGGAACTGCTTGCGGCAGACGGAATAGCGCTGGTGATCGACTGGAACGCCGAGATCGAGCGACCGTATGGTCCGCCGCGTGAGCATACCTACGCACTTTCGCAAGCGGTGGAGCGGATGGAGACCGCGGGTTTCTCGATAGAGCGGCTGCCCGCTTTGCGATACCATTTTGTGTTCCGCGCGATGCGTCGATAGGGACGTGTTTCGCCGCCGTCACGACAGCCAGCGCAATCGCGCGTGGTCCGAAAGTTTTCGCCGCTCAACGCCGTGTAAGAGTGAATTTGTAGACCGCTAGGCTCGGCACGATCAGGGAGCAGCGATTCCGTTCAACCGCGAGACCGCATGTCGTGGTCACCCGACGCTCTTGACCTCGGTCTCGCAGCCGGGCCGATTTGACGCTCCCGCAGATAGCCACGGTACCGCCGCGCCTGCTCCGCGGTTTTTGGGACCGCTGAGCTTCCCTCCACGTTTTGAGCTGACCTTGGTAGTTCATGCTGATCCGCCTTGAACCGCTGTCAGATGCTGTGCGAGACTACGCTTTGCGATGGGGACATGACCCAGGAGGTTGCGGACGTGGGCCAGCTTGGGGCGCTTGTTCAATCACTTGATAGAGCCGCAAGTGAATACGCTTCGCGGCCAGCCGTGGCCGGCCGAGATGTCAATCTGACATTCGCGCAAGTCTCTGAAGTAGCCGAAGCGCTCGCCAGGACTCTGAAACAGAGCGGCGTTAAGCCCAACGAGCCTGTTCTGGTTCGCGCTTCCAATAATGCTGCCGACTTCGCGGCGTTTTTCGGCGTGTGGCGGGCTCGCGGCGTGGTGGTGCCGCTTCATCGCTTGTCGCCGCCGGACGCGGTCGCGCAAGTGCAACGCAAGGCCCGAGCGCGCGTTGAGGTTGATATCGAGGATGTGGTCGCTTCGCCGGAAAAATGGGTTCGGCCGGCGACTGCGGCGAGCAACAACGAGGTATCGCCTGAGCGGCCGATCCTGGAAGGTGCCGCGTTCGTTATCTTCACTTCTGGATCCACGGGCGTGCCAAAGGGCGTGGTTCTTTCCCATGCGGCGTTTCGCGGCAAGCTTGGTGCCAACCAAAGCGTCCTACGGTTTTCCCAATTAGATAGGACGTTGCTAGTTCTCAACGATACCTTCAGCTTCGGCATATGGGTGGGATTGCTCACGCTGCTGTCAGGCGGGCTGCTCATCATTGAAAAGCGTTTTGACGCTAACCGCTTTGTCGAAACTCTTGTGGCTGACGAAATCTCCTGCGTTGGCGTAGTGCCCACCATGGGGCGTTTGTTGTTCGCGACGTTGGATGACGAGCGTCTACATGAGGGAAAAAGAGCGCTTCAAAAGGCTGGCCGCTTGCGCCGAATGCTGATCGGCGGAGAAACGCTAGGCGCTGAACTTTCGCGAAAACTCCGCGATCTTATAGAGCCCGCGCCGCTCTATGACATATATGGGTTAACCGAGACCTCAACCAGCGATTTTTTCTTGCTGCCAGCCGACTATGCGGTGCATCCTGATTCGATCGGCCGAGCGGCGCCGGGCGTTCAGTTTCGCATCGCGGATGATCGCGGCCGCGAAATTCGATCCGGCGAAGTGGGCGAGCTGCTGATTCGCAGCCCCTACCTGATGTCCGGATACTTGCATGACCCAGCCCTTACTGAAGCTGCGTTTTATGACAAATGGTTCCGAACCGGTGACCTCGCAAGTGTGTCGCCGGACGGGTTCGTCTCGCTGGCCGGGAGAATTAAGGAGGTAATCGTACGCGGCGGCGTCAAAGTCACACCCGGCGAGATTGAACAGGCGGCAGGTGCTTATCCCGGGGTCGTGAGCGCCGTAGCGGTCGGTGTCGAGGATGCTGTTTTCGGGCAACGGATTCACGTTCTGCTAGTGCCGTCGCCGCGCGCGCTGATTGAGATTAACGACGTTGTGGATTTTGTCGAGCGCCGCCTCGACAAGTTCAAGTGGCCTGACGCTTACTACGCAAGCTCCGAACTGCCTACCGGACGAACTGGCAAGCTGGACCGCGGCACGCTTCGAGAGATCATACTGTCCGGCGCGCTCAAACCCGTGGGTATCGGGCGTCGCGGCGCAAGCGGCAACCCGAAAGGATAATCGTCATGAGCATCAGCGAGACTCAATCAGCGTTCGAAAATATTCGGCTCGACCGGCGCGGTCACGTCCTGCATATCGAACTCAGCCGCCCCGAGCGCTTAAACGCGTTGTCACGCGCGACGCTTCTCGAGCTGAATCGGGCGATGGATGAGGCCGAGGGCGACGCGAATATCCGAGCGATCGTAATCAGCGGCGCGGGCCGGGCTTTTTCATCCGGTTTCGACCTGAAGGATCAGGCCCAAGAGCAGCCCAGCGGCGCCGAAGTCTGGCGGCGGAGACTTGCGCTTTCGTTTAACACCACGATGCGCTTCTGGCGCTGCCCAAAGCCGACCGTCGCCGCGGTGCATGGGGCGTGTCTTGCGGGGGCGTTTGAACTTGCGCTGGCTTGCGACATCACGATCGCCGCGGAGGGCGCCATATTCGGCGAACCGGAGCTTAAGTTCGGCGCGGGAATCGTGACGATGCTGCTACCGTGGGTGACCGGGCCCAAGCAGGCGAAGCACACGATTCTTTGCGGTCTGGACAACATCAGCGCGGCCGAGGCGCTGCGACTCGGATTCGTCAGTCAAGTGGTACCAGCCGGGACCCATGTTGAGGCCGCGCTTCGGATAGCGGCCGACATCGCGGCGATCGATCCTGAACTCGTAATGGAAACCAAGAAGGCGATTAACCGATGCTACGAAATTCAGGGAATCGAGACGGCGCTGAAAGCGGCCGTCGATACCGATTTACTGATCGAATCCCACGGGTCGCCAGACAAGAAAGAATTCATGACTATGGCCCGCCAGCACGGCCTAAAGGCCGCGCTGGCTTGGCGCGACTCTCGCTTCAATTCAGAATAGTTGCTGCCGCGGCGGATGTGGTGGTGTCACCGCCGCCCTGCCGATTTGCATTCGCGGCGCGCTGCGCGAGCGCTTGGCGCGAAAGACGCGCTAATTTGTGCGGTTTGCGCTTCGGCCAGACGACGCGAAGATTGAGCGGAGCGGCCAAATCCTAGAACGCACGATCGAAGGCCTGCGCAGCCACAGCTTTCAGCACCGCGGGCAAGCCGGAGTTTCCAATCCGCGAGCCTACCAACCGCGTGATGAGAAACGCGGCCAAAGTTGGATGTTCATTTCTCCACCGAGGGTGCGAGAAGGCCACCAAGGCTTATCAGGGTGAAATAGAGCGGGATCGCGGCGTAAATCGCTATGGCCAGAGGAGGCAACACAAGCGAGCATAGCGTTCCGACGAGATAAAACGTCGGGCCGAGCAGCGATATACGCACGCGCCGGCGGCGCTCGGCCTGCGGGGTTTCCCGTTCATGAGCTGCCCGGGCAGGGAGGCGTAACGGCGCGTGAACCAGAAAGAGATTCCCGCCAGGCAACATACCGCTCCATAGAAAGCCGTAGCGACAGGCTGGTTTGGATGATGCCCAAACAGGGCCATGGGGAAGGGGATGAAGGCGAGCCAAAAACGGAACAAGTTGTTCACCCATAGCAGCGGCCGGTCCACGCGCTCCAGATCGTGCACGAAATTATGAGGAGTTTTCTACCATACCGCGCAGACGAGGAAACTGATCACATTGGCGAGGAAACTGGGAGCTAAAACAAGATGTGCCGCCAGCATCTCGCGGCTAATTGCGGTGGTTTTCATCGGCGGCGCGTGTATTTCGAGAACGAGCGGCGTGATCACAATCGCGATCACGCCGCCGCTGAAGGATTCAAACCTATTTTTCGGCATAGCCCAATCCTCTCTGCCCTTAGTCCGCTTCAGTTTTGCGTCGAGGCCACGGGCCGCGCCAACTCGCGCCGGATGACGATGCGCGAAGGTTGGCCACTTGATGAAGGAAGAAGCGGGCTACGCAGGAGATGGTGCAGAGTGCGGCTTCGAATTTGGGAGTGTCTTGGCGGATGCGTCGCGCCGCCAGTCAAGCGGCTTCGTCATGCTGGGCCAGCTCCGTGACAAAGGAATCCGGATCAAGCTTGCGTGGGTCGTAGATGTTTCATTTTCTTCAATTTCCATCGATTCTTGAGCGGAATGTCGGATCGACCCGAATCGCGCTCATCATGAATAACAGGATGCGGACTGGTGCGACCGCCCTTTCGTAGAGCTTTTCTACCCAGACGCGAAAGCGATCGGCGCCTTGCCGCAATTTCATACGTGGTCGGGAGCCGATGCTTGGCAAAGATGGTCGCTTTTTTTTCGCGAACGCAGGTTTGCCAGGGCCCACGAGGCTTGGGGTTTAGGTGGCGTCCCCGACGGGATTTGAACCCGTGTTACCGGCGTGAAAGGTCGAAGTAGTATTGTCTCCCCATGTCCATTTAGTAGTAAAATCGCGGCTTTTTCGCTTGCTCCATGTCCAGCAAGCGCGCTATTGTCCGCCAGTGTCCAGCGTGGTGGCTGTCAAATTGGCTGTCAAACTTCCGGCGCCTCGAAGCAGCCGGCCGGCGATAGTCAGTCACGCTGGCTGTCACGTGGCTGTCAGATACTCAGTCGAGTCTATGGGGGGAGACGCTATGAGCAACGACGATTATCAAGTCGATCAGCTCGCCGAACTATATTTCGCCGATTGTGAAGAACATCGCGAGCCTGTAGGGCCGCGGTCGTTCACCGCGTGGTTGT
>JAJYYI010000048.1 GCA_021801125.1 Deltaproteobacteria bacterium
ACTACTAAGCGTCACGTTAGGTTCACCGGAATATCAGGCGGAGACTTAAGCACAGTTGGCCAAGCCTTGGAGGCAACAAACGCTCGTGCACCGAGGCCATGATTTCCCGAGGGTGCGAGCTTCGGTCAGCGGTGGGCGGCTGACGAACCGGCTTCGTGTTTCAGCGCGTCGGCTGCGGCTAACGATAGCCTTGGTCGCCGCGGCTCTGCTATCAAGCAGCCCTCTGGTCTTCGCTCAGCAGGCGACGGCCGGATCGGGGCCGTCAAACAGCAGCGGGATGCTCTTGAGTTCCCTTCCCCGGGCCGGCGACAGAATCTTTATCGAGCCGCTCGTAGTGAAAGATGCTGACATCGACAACCAGATCACCACGATGCCGCTGTTCATGGGCGGCTTTCACGGCAGCCAAGCGTTCCAGAATTTGATAACGATCGAAAAGCGGCTGTGGTACAACTTCAGCCTTCAGGTGGGGACCCAGTACGATGCGGTCTTTGCGCCCGACCTCACGACTTCGGGCTTCGAGTTCGAAGAAATCCAGGGCAAATACCTCGTCTACGAGAATGCGGCCCATGAAATCATGGCCACATTCATCGAGCGCGCGCTTTTCTCACCCCAGGACTCGCTGGTAAGCAAGCAAAGCTACCCGCTTCAGCTCAACTCGTACTTTTTGTTCAACAAGGGATTGGGCGACGTGCCGGTGAGGTTCCTTCGGCCATTTGCGATCCAGTCCGACGTCGTCTGGACCCAGCCCTTCGGCAGCGCTCCCCAACCGCTCGCTCCTTATCTGGGAGGCGCGTACTACGATCAGGCGTTCAGATTCGACTTTGCGTTGGAGTACAGTCTGCTTTATCTGAACGACGTCGTGGGGCAGTCGGTGCCGTCATTCCTTCAGCATCTGACGCCGGCCGTCGAGCTGCGCACGATCACTAACCTCAGCAACAATGGCTTTTACGGCCAGACGGCCGGCTACCTTAGCTACGAACTCAACTACCAGGCGCCCTGGTACCAGATAAGCGTTGCTTACCAGCGTTCCTTCGGCCCCGACGCTCCGTTTGCCGGCCAAGCGCTCCTGCTCTACGCTACGTACTTCTATGACGATCTGCTGCGCAGGCTGGGTTTTAATCCCACCCCGTTTTAGTCGGGACCTCTCTAGTGTCGAGTCCCGTAATTATCTTGCATAATTTTCTCTTGCATAATCGACATCTTTTTCCATTAAGAAGAAATGTTGATGGCGGTCGGACGACCCAAGGCGGAGCTGGTGTTGAGCGCTGAAGACCACGCGCGGTTGTCGAGCCTCGCCGCATCGCGCTCGCTGTCCCGCGCGATGGTCGGGCGGGCCAAGCTGGTGCTGTTGGTGGCGCAGAGCGAAAGCAACGCCGTGATCGCGCAGCGGCTTAACTGGAGCATGCCCACCTTTGGCAAATGGCGCCGACGTTTCGTCGAGCAGCGCGTGGCCGGATTGCGCGATGAACTGCGCTCCGGACGCCCGCGCACCTACAGCGACGAGCAGGTCGCGGCATTAATCAATCGGGTACTTAGCGGTCAGCCCGAGAACGCTACCCACTGGAGTGTGCGCGCGGTCGCTGAAGAAACCGGGGTCTTCAAGAGCACGGTGGCCCGCTACTTCGCGCTGTTTAGTTTGCAGCCGCATCGAAGCAAGAGCTTCAAGCTTTACACCGATCCGTTCTTCGTCAAAAAATGCCCGACGTGGTCGGGCTTTACCTCAATTGGCCGGACAACGCGTTGGTCATGTGCGTGAACGAAAAGAATCGGGGGCAGGCGCTGGAACGCACCCAGCCCGTGCTGCCGATAGGGCTGGGGTACGCGTCCGCATCTCGGCCTCGCTGGTGGCTCATAAGCGAAGTCGCCCCATAAGGAGCACGCCCGCATGCTGCCGCGCGGCGGCATGCTCCCGCACCAGCCTCATCCTTTCTTCGCCTCCAACATCCGGCCATGTAGCGGAACAGATCGACCGATAGCGCCACGTCCCCAACTTGCGCCGCTATCACGGGTTTTCCATTGTCAACCGACTCAAGCTGGGCAAACTCCTCGGTGTGTTTCTCAATCAGATCGGCCAGCTTCCAAAGCATCCGGCCGCGCTCCGAGGCTGTTATCGAGCGCCATGGCCCTTCGTCAAACGCCTTGCGCGCTGCCTTGACGGCTCGCTCGATATCTTCCCGGTCACCTTCGGGAACGTAGGTTAAAACCTCCTCGGAGGCCGGGTCACAAGTCGGGAATGTCTTTCCCGAAGCAGCCTCCACGAACCTCCCCCCGATTAGCATCCTCTGCTTTCGGCCCAAGAAACTTTTCACAGAAGGAGCAATTTCGATTCGCGCTCCAGCGATATTCGGTACGCTAGCAGTGGCCATGGTACTTCCCCCCATATTATTTTCTCGTAGTGTGGGTCCAAGCCAGGCGGTGCATCGCAAAGAACCCCGTCAAAAGAATTGCTCGAATACGAGCAAAATGTCAAGTATTATAGCGTCACATATTTGCACCATTCGGACACTGAGATGCGAGCCAACGGAAGCATCATGAAAGGCGCCAGACGCGCTCGTCGCCTGACCTGTGTCGAACTGGCACGGCGGGTTGGCGTCTCTCGCCAGGCGCTGTCCGCTATCTAGGCAGGCGTCTACCGAGGGTAGTGCTCAGAACTGCGCCGGAACTTGGCCATACTGTAGAGGAGGTGTTCTACAGGCAGCAGGAGGCTCGGGTCTCCGCTGAGCGCGCGGCACTTGCTCAGCACCTAGGGAAGCTCTGCGCAGGCCATTATATGGTGACTCTTTGAGATGGAAGTGGGCATTATCAAGCTAAGCGGCGACAGCGCGATGGCTCGGTGGTGTGGCCTAAGCGGTCGCGGGGAGCAGTGGGTCTATCAATCGTGCTCACAACACGTACCTTGTCTCCGGATGGAGCAGCTCGCGCCGAGTCACTTTGCCTTTCGCCTGCCATGCCATCGAAGCGAACCTCCGCTGACTACCCATCACCTCACCTCCACATCTGCCAATCCACTTATTGCCTTGCACACGAACCGATCAGCTTGTGCAGAGGTTCCCTAGGGAGATACCGCTTCGTACGAGGCCGCGCTGACCGGTACGGGCATCGCGGCGCGCACCGGAGTCCAGGCGCCTGTGGTCGGGTCGAAAAGCTCGGCGGCAACGCCGGGGTTGCGCGCGGACTGGTCCTGGGACGAGCCGGCAACGTAACAGAACGAAGGGCTTTTGCCGTCGCAATTCTCGCCGCCTGCAACTAGCACCTCTCCCGAGTTCGGACCGCCGGAGAGCAGTGCGAAGGCGTGTCCGCCGCGTGCCTCGTTCAATTCGCCGGTGGGCCTAAAGTCGCCCGAGCCGCCGCCGGAGGGGTCGAAGATGTCAGCGGTGGTTTGGCTAGTCTGACGCACCCCGCGCGCGGTGCCGTCACCGCGCAGCTGAATGCCTCCCGCAATTAGCACCTGTCCGGCAAGCGGGCCGCTGTTAAGGAGCACGGAAGAGTGCCTGATGCGGGGCGAACTCATGCGCGAGCCGACTTGGATAAAACGCCCGGCGCGGGGATCGAAAAGCTCTGCTGTCGCCGAAGAGTCACCCGCCAGACGCGCACCGGCAACCAGGCCTCCGCTCACCAACACGTCTCCCGCGAGCGCGCCTTTGACTATTGCAGGGTCGAGCACCGTTGCCCGGGCAAGCTCGCGCACGATCTCCATCCGGCCGGTCGGCGCGAATGAACCGGTTCTCGGGTCATAGATTTCGGCCGTGGCCAACGCGTGCTCGAAAAAGCCGGTGTCGTCGCCTCCGGCGATTAACACGCGGCCGTCAGCCAGCAAAGCCGCGCAGTGATTCTCACGCCGTTCTTTCATCTTGGCGGTTGCAGCGACGAACGTATCGATGGCCGGGTCGTAGAACTCCGCCGTGTCCACGGGCGGCGACGAAACGATTCCACGGAACGAGGTCTTGACGGTGCCGCTGATTCCCCCGACCAGCAACACTTTGCCGTCGGCGGGACAGTTGCAGCCGTGGATCAGCGTGGCGCTGTGGCCAGCGCGCGCAGCAGTCATCTTGCTGCCGCTTCCAGTTCCGGCCAAGGTGAACCTTCCGGTCGCCGGGTCGTACAGCTCGGCCGTGTCGAGCGCGGTACAGTGCGAGCCGAGAATTCCGTTCGAGCATCGAAGACCGCCGGCGATAAGAACCTTGCCGTTGGGCAGCAAAGTTGCCGTCGCCGTCTCGCGGCTGTCGTGAAGTCGCCCTGCCGTTTGCCTGAAACGCCCGGCCACCGAATCATAGATTTGCGCGCCGTCAGTTGACGTCACGAACATGGCGTTGGGCACCAAATGAAGCACGTTCCCGCCGATATCGCCGCCGGCGATTAGCATCGCAAAGCCGTCGTGGCTCGTCCGAGATCCGGGCGCCGGCGATTCGGCGACAGTATCCGCGGCCGCTAAAGAGATTGCTCGACGCGCGCCCTGTAGCTCGCCGCCATTGACCACCGCGGGTATCATCGCGGTCGCGAGAAATAAAAGCAGGCTTATGGATTTCTCTGAGTGCATGGACTGTCCTTCGGTCGTGATCAGAAGCGCAAAGTTCTACCTCGCCGGGCTAGGCGCGGTCGTCGCAAATGACTTTTCGGTTGATCAGCATAATGGCCGACTGCGCAAGGAATTCACAGGCTTCGTTCATGCCGCGCCTTGAGAACATAGCGGGTAGCGCCTAACGAAAGCACGACGCGCGATGGTCGATCTTGACGCCGCAAGAACGCCCGAATGGGCCGGTGTTTTTTCGGCGCGATCCCTAAGAAGCGCGAAGCTCGGTGCGAGCCGGTGGAGTTCTCCCGCACTTGAGCGACGCGCTGATTCGCGCGCTTGAGTCCGGTCATGGGATGGAGAACGCGCGTACGACGGGGTAGCATTAGGCCAAGGAGCATCGGGGGGCCCTGCGGCTCAGACTGTTGCGCGCGCTGTGCTCATGAGGTTTGTGTTCCAGCTAGATGATTGACAACTCTTACAGAACGCCAGGTGCGAGACGGGGATAATCATGGTCGTAGAAGCGAAAGACGTGGCTTCAGGAGTTCGGCTGCTCACACTGAATCGGCCGCCGGCTAACGCTATTAATCGCGAATTGGGCCGAGCGCTCTTTGATCAGTGCGCGGCGGCCGCTGCCGACGACAGTGTGCGTGCGGTAATCGTGACCGGCGCCGGCCGCTTCTTCTGCGGTGGCCTCGACCTGAGGGAACTGGTCGGCGATCAGAGTCCGCTCGGCCGACTCGGGAGCACGCGCAATGACGGTGTTTTCGCGTTGTGGACGCTGCCCAAGCCGACGGTGGCGATGGTTAACGGCCATGCGGTGGCGGGCGGAGCCGTGATCGCCTTGGCTTGCGACTTCAGGATTACGTGCCGCGGAAATCACAAGATGGGGCTCAACGAGGTGGCTATCGGGCTCGGGTTTCCGATAGGCTCGCTCGAGATCGTCCGGCAAGCGGTGGGCGAGCGTAATACGCGCCATGTGCTGCTCGGGGCGAAGCTGCACGACGTGGACAGCGCCCGGGATCTGCGGATGGTGGACGAGGTCGTGGAGCCGAGCGCGCTTGAAGCGCGATGTGTCGAGCTGGCCTCGCAGCTCGCTGCGTCCGGACAGCTCGCTTACGCGCATACGAAAAAGACCCTGCAGCGCAAAGCAATCGATCGTATCGACGCGATGCTGCCGGAAAACTCGCGCGAACTCTCCGAAATCGTGCGCAGCGAGGAAACCAAGCAACTTCTGCAAGCACAACTGGCGGCGGTGACCAAAAAATAGCGCTTGCGTTGCGGCGAAGCGAAGTGGAATTGGGCGACTACTACCTTTTTGCTTTAGCACCTGGAGATATGCCGCGAAGGAAGCGGCGAACGGTTGCATTCGCGCCCCTTTTACGCGCGCGGCGCCGTCCGTTAGGCAGGCGCCGCTTTAGAGCGAGCCACGGCGCCCGGCGCGTTGGTTTGCTCGACCGGACCCGCACGACGCGCCGCCTGGGGCGCGTCGCCATAACGCGCATGCATCAAGACCTCCCAGCCGCATGCGTCGCGCAAAGCTCAAAAAGGGCCGGGGGCGAGGGCGACTCAACGACGGCCTCGCGTCAAGCTGTATGGGTGAGCTATGGACAAGGCGCTTGACGGAATTCGGATTTTGGATCTGACCCAGTACGAGGCGGGGACCTCGTGCACCGAACTTCTTGCCTGGCTGGGCGCCGACGTGATCAAGCTTGAGCCGCCAAACAGCGGTGACCAGGGACGATGGAGGCTCACCGAGACCGCCGGACTGGATTCGTATTACTTCGTCGCGCTTAATGCCAACAAGCGCAGCATCACGTTGGACCTCAAAAATGCGCGCGGTCGTGCGCTGTTTCTTGAACTGATCAAGAAGGTCGACGTGCTGGCAGAGAATTTTTCCCTCGGCACGCTGGAAGGGTTAGGGCTGGGCTACGAAAATTTGCGCCTGGCGAATCCGCGTCTCATCTACGTCACGGTAAAGGGCTTTGGCACGTACGGCCCGTACAGCAAATATAAGGCCTTCGACCCGATCGCGCAGGCGATGGGCGGGGCGATCTCGGTGACGGGATATCCAGGGATGCCGCCGCTTCGCCCTGCTGTGACGCTTGGCGACACCGGTACCGGCGTTCATGCGGCGTGCGCCGTCCTGGCCGCGTACATCCAAAGAGAACGTACGGGTGAGGGACAAAAGGTCGAGGTCGCGATGCAGGATGCCGTGGTGAACTTCGCGCGCGTGGCGATGGTCCCGACGTACCAAACGGGCCAACCCGCCATGCGTCACGGCAACCGCTACGGAAGCAATATTTCGGCCGATCTGTTCAAGTGCGCGCCGGGCGGCGACAACGACTACGTCTTCATCATCTGCACCAGCGACGAAATGTGGGGGGCGTTGTTCGCCGAGATTGGGCATCCCGAGTTCGCCCTTGACGAGCGGTTTTCCACGGCGGCGGCGCGCAAGGCCAACTTCGACGCGTTGGCCGAATCCGTGACCGCCTGGACCTCGCGCCACACCAAGCGCGAGGCGATGAGCCTGTTGGCCGAACGCGGCGTGCCCTGCGGAGCGGTGCTCGCAACCGACGAGTTGTTGACCGATCCCCATCTGATCGAGAGAGGGATGGTCGTGACGCTGGAGCATCCGACTCGCGGCACGGTGACCATTCCCGGGTGTCCGGTCAAGATGGAACGCTCGTCGGTCCCGATTACGCGTGCGCCCTTGCTAGGCGAGCACAATCAAGAGGTTTATAGCGACCTGCTAGGGCTCGGCGATGACGACGTTCGCTCGCTTGTCCGCGAAGGCGTGATCTAAAAGCGGCCGCCCGTTCCGGCAGGCCCTAGGTGAAAGCGCGGTCTATCCGGCCTGACGGTCGAGATCGATCACGCGCGTGGCCGGGGGCGGCGAGAGGACAAAGCGGGCGTTGTCGAAGAGCCGATTCAACACCGCCTGTTTATAGTTGAACTTTACCGCGGTTCCGCTCGGCGGAAAGCTGGCCTCAATCCGATGGGCGACGTTTATCCCTCCGACGTTGCGATAATCGCCGTAGGCGACCTCGTAGCGCAGGGCGCCGTTGTGCTCGTGCTCGCGCGCTAGGGCAAGCTCGGAGTCCGCGAAGCCTAATTCGATAGTTGAGCCGTCGCTCTTGTTCCAGCCGGCTATCAGCACGCTCCCTTGGCGTCTGGCATAACTTAGGGGCAGCCGAGCGCTGTCGGCGTCCGTGTCGGGCGCCAGTCCCATCAACAGATCGACCGCCTCACGAGGTCCGAGCGGCACATGAGCGAAGCGGTTGAGCGTCGCGGCGGTTGGGTGTCCTTGGAAAAGCTCATTTTTGGACGGCTCGAAGACTTGGATTTGCGTCCCATCGCTGGCCACCACAAGCGCGACGCCGAATGCGTAGTAGGCCTCGATCCGCAAGCTCTGGGGTCGCCGGATCGTCAATTGCTCGCGCGCCTTAACATGCTTTGCACCCTGGCTGTACTCCATTACAGCCTCGGTCTCCAGGGAACTCAGCGTCCGCGCCTTTTGAGCGAGTTTTGATAGCAGCGCTTGAGCCTGGGAGGTCTCCGCGGCTCTCCCGGCGACTGGGATCGCCTGCGGCGGCTTTTGCACCACGCATCCGACCGCCACCGTGGCCAGCAGCAACGGCGGCCACCAAATGGCCCGCCGGCGTGAAGCCGTCATCTTGCTCTATTGAGCCGCGCGTCCGGCGTCGCGAACGGTATCGAGCTTTTCCTTTAGCCGGTGGACCTGGTCGTTCTCGGTGGCTTTGCGCAGTGCCTTGCGGTATAAAATCTGCGCCTTTTCGAACTCGCCGATCTTTCGATAGGCGTCCGCCAGATGCTCGGTAATGGTCGGGTCGTCGTCGGTGAGGTCGACCGCTCGCTGGAGTTCTCTGACCGCTCTTCTGTATTGACCCTTCTGGTAGTACACCCAACCGAGGCTGTCGATATAGAAGCCGTCGTGAGGCTCGATCCGGAGCGCCCGCCGAATGAGATCTTCGGCTTCGTCCAGATTAGTCCCCATTTCGGCATACGTGTAGCCCAGATAGTTCAGTGCTTGAGCGTTATTCGGATTAAGCGCTATCGTGCGGCGCATCTCGTCGACGCTGTTCTGCTTCTGTTTTGCTTCGTCGTAGACGGCGCCTAGGGTGAAATGAAACTTGTCGTTGTTGGGTTCCAGCGCGATCATCTCCTTGAGCGTCGCGATGGCGCGCGGATAATCTTTCTTCTCGCGATAGATTCCCGCCAGAAACCCCATCAGTTCGGTGTTTTTCGGTTTCTTTTGCAGCGCCTGATTGATAGCGACGATCGCCTGGTCGTACTGGTTTCTTTTGTCGTGCAAGTAAGCGAGCTGCACGCGGGAATCGACGTAGGAGTCTGAGTTTGCGGGCACGGCTTCGAATTGCTGGATCGCCTTGTCGTACTCGTTAAGCTCGCTGTACACGGTGCCGAGAAAATAGTGGACCTTATAGTTGTTCGGCGAAGCGCCCAACACGAGATTAAACTCCGTGGCGGCGCGGCCCAGGTCGCCTCGCTCGAAGTAAAGCAAGCCGATCTTGGTACGCGTATCCTCGGGGTTGGTCTCGAGTTGCTCCGAGCGCTCGAATTCGTGCAATGCCTGGTCGAACTGCTTTTGTCCTGCAAAGAGTTCTCCGAGCCGTTTGTGGACAAAGTCGTTGTTCGGGTTAACGCGAAGAATCTTTTCGTAATAACGAATCGCTTCGCTCGGTCTGTTCTGCAGCTCTTCGAGGACAGCCAAATCCAGCAGCACCAACTCGGATTGCGGATTGAGTTCCAGCGCGCGGCGATAGTACCGCTCGGCGGCGGGATAGTCTTTGGCTGCGGTCATGACGCGGCCGCAGTAATAGTAGCCGAGAAACGAATGCGGGTCGGTCTCGATAAGCTGCCGGAAAACCTTGAGCGCTTTGCCGTAGTCGCCTTGCTTGGCGTAGATGGTGCCCAGATAAAGGTGGGCCTCTTGATTGTCCGGCTCCTGGCGAAGCACCGCCTGGTACTGCCGTTCAGCCTGCTTGTCGTCGCCCAGCGCGGAGGAGATCCCGGCCGCTAACAGGCGCGTATCGACCTGGTAAGGATCCAGACTAAGCGCCTTTTCGGCCTGGTCTAACGCCGCCTTGAGCTGGCCGTCCCTCACATATAGGGTTGCCAGGTGTGCGCGAAGCATCGCGTTGTACGGGTCCGCCTTGACGGCCGTGGCGTAGTAGCCCAGGGCGCGTTCGCGGTGACCCTGGTCGGTGGCAACCTGAGCTTGCAAGAATGCGCCCATGGCCACGGCCCTTTCGGGTATCTTGACCTTCGGCAGGCCGCCAAAGGCCGGTTCTGCCTTGGCGTGGGCGCGAGCTTCCTGCGCGGAACGGCTGGCTTGCTTGTGCGTTGTAATGACACAAGCCGTTAAAAACAATGACGCGGCTGCCAGCAGCTTGACTCCGCGCTGACTCCACAATCTCATTTATGGGCTGACAGGCCTCGACGAGAGGGATTTATTCGATACCATAGCCTTGCCTTTACTGACCGTCAACGTAGGATTCGGGCGCCCGAGGGTGATTGCCTGGTAAGCCCGGACGGCCGAACGCCGACGGTCAAGGGCGACGAGACGGTTTGGGCGTGTCGGCACGACGCAAGTATGCCATGAATTACCAGCCTCTGGCTGATGCAACAGGCTCACGACCGCGCAACGCGCTTTCGTGCTTTTTTCATCCATCTGAAAAGAAACGGACACTCTTAGGCTTACCAACGGCTGTAGCCGTAATGTACCTGATCGTCAGCGGAGGGCCCTATGGACTCGAGGCCGCGCTGGGTAGCGCCGGGCTGCAGATAACCGCGTTGCTGTGCCTTTTGGCGCCGTTTGTGCTCAGTGTACCGGTAGCCTTGATGGCGGCTGAGCTGACCGCCTTGCTACCGTCCGAGGGCGGTTTCTACTTTTGGGTCAAAGAGGCTTTCGGTCCTTTCCTCGGCTTTACTGAAGCCTACCTAACGATACTCTACACCGCGGTGGATATGGCGATCTACCCCACGTTGTTCGCCGCCTATCTTTCGTTCCTGATTCCGCTTGGCGAGCCGGTCAAGTTGGTCGCCGGGCTCGCCGTGATCTGGGTTGCTGGGCTCCTCAATATCGCCGGGGTGCGCCCGACCGGACGCGTCTCGACGGTGCTTGCCTGCGCAGTCCTGGTTCCTTTCGTGGTGCTGGCGATACTTGGACCCTGGAGCGTCGCCTCGCTGCGCGCCATGTTTAGCGGAGTTGGTTCGGCGATCCTGGGCGGCAGCACCGGCGATCTTAGAAGCCATCTAACCGCGCTCAGTGCCGCCTTGAGCGTCGTGATATGGAACTTCTGCGGCTGGGAAAATCTGAGCGTGGCGGCTGGGGAAATCGAGCAGCCAAGACGCAACTATTTGCGCGCCGTGTTGGTCGCTATACCGTTGGTATGGGCTGTTTATCTAATACCGCTTGCGGTAAGCGCGGCTGTCCACGCCGACTACGCTAAATGGACCACCGGATCGTTCGCCGAGCTGGGGGTTCGAGTGGGCGGCGAGTACTTGGGTGGCGCGATCGCAGTCGGTGGAGGCTTAAGTTCCTTTGCCGTCTTCACAGCGTCCCTGCTATGGGTCTCGCGACTTCCGTTCGTTCTCGCGCTCGACGGCTACCTCCCTCAATCTATGGCGCGGCTCTGGGCGCCGGCGCAGACGCCGGCAAGGACGATTATCGTGTGTTGCGTGGTGTTTTCGTGCCTGGTGCCGCTCGGCTTTGTAAACCTTGTTGTGCTCGACGTCCTGTTCTACATGACCGCGCTGGCACTCGAGATGGCCGCGCTCGTTCGTCTCAGAAGGGTGCGGCCGGAGCGAGAAGGGCTGTTTCGAATCGGCGGCGGGCCGTTGACGCTCTATTTAATAGCCGCGGCTCCGCTCGGGGTCTGGCTGCTAAGCCTCGGACTTGCCCTGAGTGCTGGTATGAATCTCTTCGAAGTGGCCTCGGCGCTTGTCCTCGCGGGCGCGGTTGTACCTGTCTATTGGCTTTGCCGGCGGAGCTTCGGCGGCTTGCCGTCGGCCAGCGTCGATCCGTAAGCGTTGCCCCGCGCCGCAGGGCCTTCGATGGCGCGCGGCGCCGAGCCTAGCAGGCCGCATCGATCCAGGCGCCTGCGCGAGGCCCGCTTAGTGTCGAGTTTCCCTAAAGAAAGGCAACCGGCGCAAGCGTCCGGCGGTCTCCTCTTTTCTACTCAATTCGCTTTCCGAGTTCATCCCGCACAAGCGGCCTGCCTCGTCTCCTTGCGAGGCGTTTGTCGGTTGCGTTGGGCAGGTTGCCGCGCGATGCCCGCAAGCAGGGCAAAAAAGTTAAAATTTTAGTACAAACCTGGCAGGAGCCGGAACCGGACGTGGTCCCGGTAACGCTGATAGCCAGGGTCAGCCACGAGCAGTTTTTCCTCCAGTGCGATCCGCCATACGGCGAGCGGGACGGCCATCGCGGCGATCAGCGTGTTGCGCGAACCGCTGTACGACATCGCATAACCCGCCATTAGGATAAGCCAACCTGCGTAAATCGGATGGCGTATCCATCGGAAGGGCCCGCTGGACACGATGCCACGGTTGGCCGGCAAAATACCGAAGGCGCGGCCCATGGCTATGCGTCCCGTGGTAGACAAGGCGACGCCCAATAACTCAAAAGTCGCTGCCGCCCAGTACCATACGCCGGTGCGAGGCCAGGCGGTGTCCAGCAGCACCGGCAGAATCCCCATGCCCAGGAAAGCGCCGACAGCTCCGGGGCTGAGGCTGCGCGCGGACGGCGGCGAGCGCAGGACTACGAACACGGCCATTGTCAGCGCTCCGCCAGCGAACACAAGGTCGGTGAGCAGGGGCCCGCGATTGGATACGCTTGCGTAGGCGCCGAAGACAAACATCAAGCCGACCGCTAGATTGACGCTTGCATAGCGCAAGCCGTAAAAGCGGACGGGAAGGCGCCATATTGCGCAAGGACATTGACGCAGCAGTTCCATCGCTAGCAGACTAATATCAAGCAATGCCGATGCCGGGGGCAAGCGAGGCGGACGTGGGGTTTCGGTCAGAGCCTGTTTCATTTTGAAGCACGCGTGGCAAGCGATGTCGCGAAGTACCGCATTTCGTTCTCCACGAGATTCGTGGGCAGTTGCGCCCGTACATGTTAGGCTTGTGCGACCGTGCCGGCAGACGAGGGGCTGCCGGCGGGTTTGGCTGGCACCGGTAGAGTAGGCCATGTGGGGGACAAAGCGGGCGGTGGATGGTCGTTAAGCGGATGGTCACTCGAACATTTGTGGCGGCGTGGCGCGGCTAAAGGCGCAGTCGTGCGTTGCTAAACGTTGCTGAATGGCGACGGTGGGTTTGTTACATCTTACGTTGAGGTCTCCACAGCGGTCCCTATCCGCCGTGGCCGAAAACGTTGAATGGATTGAGATTTTAGGGGTTTCTTGCGATGGGTTCGCGCAACGGTGACAACGCCGAGCATTCGGCTGAGCATCAGCCGACGATTTACCACGCGCGTGCGGTGATCACGATGACGCGCGAACGTGCCCAAGCCTTCGCCGTGCTCGGCGAGCGCGTGGTCGCGATTGGCGCGGCAAATGACTTGCGCGCGCAGTTTGCGGGTGCGCAAGAGATCGATTTTGGCGACGCGGTGGTCGTCCCCGGATTCAACGACGCCCATATGCACCTAGGGATGACCGCCGAGGATCTGCTGCATGTTGATTTGTCGCACAAGAGCACCGTTTCTTTAAGCGCGGCCAAGGCGAAGCTCGCGGAACAGGCTCGGCGCGTCGCGCCCGGCTCTTGGATTCGCGCCAGTCGCTATGACGATGCGAGAATGCCCGAGGGGCGAGTGCTCGACCGCTGGGATCTGGACGAGGTTTCCGCCGCTCATCCGATTCTGGTAATTCACATCGCCGGCCATTGGGGGGTGGCTAATTCCAAAGCCCTCGAATTGGGCGGGATAGACGAGAAGACAGAGCCTCCGTTCGGAGGAAAATTCGGACGCGACGCCACCGGACGCCTTAACGGCGTGCTGTATGAGCAGGCGCTGTTCGACTTCGCTTATCCGTCCGCCTCCAAGCGCGGAAGCACGGCGGCGCCTGCGAGTTCCTTCGAGGAGCGGCTGGCAGGTCTTTCGCGAGCGGTGCAGATGTTTCACAGTGCGGGACTTACTTCGCTCGGTGACGCACTAGTGGGGCCTGATGAAATTGCGCTTTTTCAGGAGGCCTTGCGGCGCGGGCTGCTGACTCTGCGCGTCAACATGCTAGTCACGCACGCACACTACGAGCATGTGCGGCGCTTGGGTCTGCGCAGCGGGTTCGGCGACGACCGTCTGCGCTTTGGAGGCGTCAAGACTTTCATCGACGGGGCGATCGGCGGGCGCACATGCCTGATGGAGCAGCCGTTTGAAGGGACCACCGACGATTACGGCATCCAGACCATGTCGACCAGCGACCTGCGGGATATCGTGCGCATGGTCCATGGCGACGGCACCCGTCTGTGCACGCACGCCAACGGTGACCGAGCAATTTCGTTGCTGCTCGGAGAACTCGAGGCTGCGCAGGCCGAGCAACCCCGCCCGAACCTTGCTCATCGTATCGAGCACTGCACGATTATTAATGAGGAAATCCTAAAGCGGATGAAGCGCCTGGGGGCAATCGCGGTGCCTTTCGGCAGCTACGTCTTCTATCACGGCGGCAAACTCATCGACTGGTACGGCCGCAAGCGCGTGGAACGGATGTTTGCCCATCGGTCATTTTTCGAGACGGGCGTCGCAGTGGCCGGCTCTTCCGATTACCCATGCGGGCCCTACGAGCCTCTGCTGGCACTGCAAAGCTGTGTGACACGTCGAGGTTCGGACGGTGAGATCGTGGGAGAGAATCAGCGTCTGACGCCGCTTCAAGCGCTGGCTCTGTATACCACCAACGCTGCGTATGCCGGCGGCGAAGATCATTTCAAAGGGCGGCTCGCGCCGGGATTTGTCGCCGATTTTGTAGTGCTCTCGGACAACCCGCTCGAAGTGGAACCAGCGACGCTCGGCTCGCTCGAAGTGTTGCGGACGTATGTGGGGGGCAAATGCGTGTGGATCAACCCATGACGCCATCATGTCGCGGGATACGATATCCGCGCGTGCACCTGGTTGAAAGCCGACGGGTAGCAATAACTTCGGCGATCGGGCGTTGATAGTTGAGCACCAGACGATTTTTCGCTGTTGGTGGACCAGTCCTTAGTCGCCGACGCCACGGGGCCGCTGCTGTTATTAGTAAGGCCGTTGTGATTGTAAGGAGGATTACGCCACGTGAATGGAGAGGTTTCGCAACAGCTTAGCGCTTACTGGATGCCGTTCACGGCCAATCGCCAGTTTAAGAGCGCGCCGCGCCTTCTGGCTAGGGCCGAAGGCATGTATTACAAGGATGTCAACGGCCGCGACATCCTGGACGGCACCTCGGGTCTCTGGTGCGTGAACGCGGGCCACTGCCGCAAAGAAATAGTCGAGGCCATTAGCCGGCAAGCGGCGGAGATGGATTACGCGCCGAGCTTTCAAATGTCTCATCCTGGCGCCTTTCAGTTTGCCCACGAGCTGATCCGGCATGTGCCCGACGGCTTGACGAGGGTGTTCTTTGCCAATTCCGGATCGGAGGCGGTCGATTCGGCGCTGAAAATCGCCCTGGCCTATCACCGCGCGCGCGGTGAAGGCCAACGCACGCGCTTCATCGGCGAGGAAGGCGCGTACCACGGCGTGGGATTCGGCGGAATTTCGGTTGGCGGCATGGGAGGAAATCGGCGTCAGTTCGGCGCCTGGGTGCCGGCCGACCATCTGCCGACTACTCTCAATTACGAACACAACGCCTTCTCGCGCGGCGAGCCTGGATGGGGCGCGCATCTGGCGCAAAACCTCGAGTCAGTCCTGGCGCTGCATCATCCGTCTACGGTAGCCGCGGTGATCGTCGAACCGGTGAACGGCTCGGCAGGGGTGATCGTCCATCCCAAAGGATATTTGAAAAAGCTCCGGGAAATCTGTGACCGCCACGGTATCTTGCTCATTTTCGACGAGGTCATAACCGGCTTTGGCCGTCTGGGAACACCATTCGCCGGTCACTTCTTCGGCGTCAAACCGGACCTTATGACCTGCGCTAAGGCGATTACAAACGCGGCGGTGCCGATGGGCGCGGTGTTTGCCAATGGCGCTATCTACGACACGATTACGCAGGGCCCGGAACATCTAATCGAATTCTCCCATGGCTACACCTTCTCCGGTCATCCGCTGGCGTGCGCCGCGGGCCGGGCGTCATTGGGAATCTTCGAGCGCGAGAATCTTTTTACGCGCGCCGCGGAAATCGGAAAATACTTTGAGGACGCTGCCCATAGCCTGCGCGACGTCGCGATCGTGCGCGACATCCGAAACCTCGGTCTCATGGCGGGGATAGAGCTGCACTCCGCGCCTGAGGGTGTGGGACGACGCGGTTACGAAGCGCTCGTTGGCGCATTTGAGCGAGGCGTGCTGATTCGCGTGACTGGGGACACGATAGCGCTCTCGCCGCCTTTGATCGTCGAAAAGAGTCACATCGACCAGATCTTCGACGTCCTGAGGCAGGTCTTGCGCCACTTAAAGTAAGAGACCTCGAGTTCGGATCGGACGCCGTCCGGCCTGGTGAAAAGGACGTTTTCAGGGAGGGACTCCTCCCTCAGTGGCGTGCGTTCATCATCCGGTGGAGTGCGAGGTGGTGGGTTGGGGGATCCTGATCGTCTGCCGGGCGTCTCGTCGATAATTCCTTTTTATCGGGCCCGCGATAATTCTTGGGCTTTGCCTGCCTCGCCCGTGGCACGGGCTCGCCGGTTGACGATAGCGTTACTATAGACGGAAGGGTCTTCGGTAGCGTTAGGTATTTCTGTCTGCCTCCGCCGCCCAGTTACCGGAGCGACAGAGACGGTCTGGTCAAAGGCGCCGTTTTCGACACTACCGATCCCTACCGCGGGCTTTGGGACTGCTTGCTATTCCGGCGCGGTGCGCCATTTCCTTGTTTGGTTCTTCGAATTGAGCATTGAATATCTCGTTGCGGTATTTATCAACCGCTCCTGGAGCGCGTCAGATTGAACTCAAAAATCGTGTCATATCGTGCGACCGGCCTGTAAGAGCTATGCCTCAGTTCTTGAAATGAGGTCGGTGTTTGTCGCTCGCGCGAGCGACGGTCAGGAATGACCTGTTGTGAGTCAGCGGTTGTCACGCATTCGAATGAGGTTGGAAATTCATTTGCGCTAGACCGGTAGACACTCGCACAGGGCAGGGTATAGCTTGGGTATTTTTCGCTACGATCGGCGTGGAGGAACGTCATAGCGGTTTTTGCGCTAAGTAAGGATACAACTTTGTGCTGTGATACACTCCCAACGACGTCAGGTGCGATTGAGGCGAGGCTGCGTAGCAACCTTTCTGCGGCCGGTGCAAGCTCGCTTGCCGTGCGAGGATGCGCAAGCGTTTGGTGTGATATGATTCTTACGCGAGCGGCAACGAAAAGTTGATGCGAGCGTTCGCAAATAGAGCCGGACGCAATGAAGTCCGGTTTGATCGCCGACCGGACGCCACCCTGATGGTCGAGCTAATGGGTTCCTGGCGCCTCGGGAATGCGCTGCCGCCTGCGACCGAGATAGACCGACAACTGAAGTCGGACGGCCGCTTGCGCCGAGTGGCATTCGACTCGACCCAGCTTGGCGCTTGGGACACAAGCCTGCTTGCCTTCGTCGTGCGGATAATCAGGTCAGGTTCCGCGCGTGGAATCGAGATCGACTCAAGCGGCTTGCCCGAGGGGGTCCAGCACTTGCTCCGGCTGGTCGAGAGCAAGCCGTCGCGTTCGACTTCCGAGGCGGTTTCGCGCTGGCGCGCCATGCTCCACAACCTAGGAACCGCAACACTTAGCTTTTTCGAGGCCGGCTTAAGTCTGTTCGACTTTGTCGGCTTAACCGTACTCGCCTTCCTCAAGCTCCTGACCGGGCGAGCACGGATGCGCTTTTCGGACTTGATGTTTCAGGTGCAGGCGTGTGGCGTTCAAGCGTTGGGAATCCTAAGCCTTATCAGCTTTTTGGTTGGTACGATTCTCGCTTTTATGGGCGCCGTGCAGTTGCGCCAGTTCGGCGCGTCGATCTACATAGCCGATTTAGTGGGCATCGGCATCGCGCGCGACATGGGCGCGATGATGACAGCGATTATCATGGCAGGCCGCACGGGCGCGGCTTATGCCGCCGAATTGGGTTCGATGAAGGTCTCCGAAGAGATCGACGCGCTCTCGACGATGGGTATTTCGCCTATTGAGTTTTTGGTTTTGCCACGCCTAATCGCGCTCGTGATGATGATGCCGCTTTTGTGCTTGTATGCCGATTTTCTCGGAATGCTGGGTGGGTCGGCTGTGGCCGCCACGGTGTTGAACATTTCTTTTGTCAGCTATTTCGGACGCACAGCCGCCGCTGTGTCCCTCGTGAGCTTTTTAGGCGGGTTGTTCAAGGCGACGATTTACGGTGTGCTGGTGGCTGTGGCCGGGTGCTGGCGTGGTTTCGAGGCGCAAGCGGGTTCTTCGGCCGTTGGAGAGGCGGCTACGGCCGCGGTGGTCGATTCGATCGTATGGGTGGTCACCGCGTGCGGACTTTTCGCCGTGATTTTTAACGTGATGCACTTGTGACCCTGGAGACATCTTGAAGTGACAGAGCGCCCGGGTCGATGCCCATGCAACAGACCACCGAGCAATTGGATTCATCCGCGCCCCATATCGAGGTGCGAGATTTGACCATGGCCTACGGCGACCGTGTGGTTCTGACGGACATCAACTTTTCCGTAAGGCGTGGCGAAATCTTCATCATCATGGGAGGCAGCGGCTGCGGCAAAAGCACTCTGTTGCGTCACATGGTAGGGCTGATCCGGCCCGCCAAGGGTGAAATTCTTTACAACGGCGTAAGCTTTACTGACTCCGATCCGCGTACGCGGGACGCCATCGTGCGGCGCTTTGGGATACTTTACCAGGGCGGAGCTTTATGGAGTTCGATGACTCTTGCGGAGAATGTAGGCTTGCCTCTCGCGGAGTTTACCCTTTTAAGGCCGGATGAGATTCGCGAGATCGTTTCGCTCAAGCTGGCGATGGTCGGGCTAAAGGGGTTCGAGGACTTCTATCCGAGCGAGCTGAGCGGCGGCATGCGCAAGCGCGGCGGCTTAGCCCGAGCGATCGCACTTGACCCGGAAATACTGTTTTTTGACGAGCCGACTTCGGGACTCGATCCGCTGAGCGCGCGGCTGTTCGACGACCTCATATTGGAGTTGCGTGCGAGCCTCGGCGCCACGGTTGTCGTGGTGTCGCATGAGCTCGCCAGCATCTTCGCGATCGGCGACGATAGCCTGTTCCTGGATGCCGGTAGCCGCACGGCTATCGCGCAGGGGAATCCCAGAGAGCTGTTGGAAAAGTGCGAAGACCCTCGGGTGCGCCGCTTCCTGACGCGCGGCAAGGAGACTGCCAGGGAGGCTAAGAGCGTATGAGAAAGCGAGTCAGTCCTGCTTTGGTCGGAGCGTTCGTTATAGGCGCGTCAGCGTTAGCCGTCCTAGCGGTGGTGCTTTTCGGCTCCGGACGCTTTTTCTCTCAAACGCGGCAGTTTGTATGCTACTTTAGCAGCGACGTAACCGGGCTTAGCGTTGGCGCGCCGGTGCGGTTTCATGGCGTGCATGTGGGCGCCGTTACCAAGATTTTGCTGAGGTTGAACGTGCCTGGTTACCAGCCGAGCGAATTTATAACAAGTGAAATCCGAGTGCCCGTCGTCATCGAGCTTTACCTCGACCGCGTCGTCAGCCTGGGAGGCCCCATCGACCTGGGGAAACGGGCGATGCTGCAGGAAATGATCGCGGCCGGTCTGCGCGCGCAACTTGCCACCGAGAGCTTGGTCACCGGCACACGTTACGTTGCTCTCGACTTTTTCCCCGGTACCCACGTGCATCTCGTTGCGCCCACTAACCGGCGGTATCCGGAAATACCTACCGTACCGACGGCGATGCAGCAGGTGCAGTTGGCCCTGGAGCGGGTTATCAGGCGGCTGGATCGAATGGACCTGGAACACCTCGCCAACTCGCTCGTGGCAACCGTCGATGCCGTCAATTCGCTGGTTGAGTCGGGCCAGATCCAACAAACGCTTACGGCCCTGCGCCGCGCAGCCCTAACACTGAATGAGACTGCGGTAACTGTGCGAGGGTTCACCACCCAGCTCGGCGGGGTCACCACCCAGCTCAGCGGACAGATTCGCCCGCTGCAAAGAAGCCTGATCGATACCTCTAACGCCGCCACTGCCGCGCTCAAAAACGTCCAGACGACATTGGCGCCGGACTCGCCGTTGGTTTACCGGATCAACGAGGCCATGACCCAACTAACCGCGGCCGCTCGTTCCGCTCAAGAGCTGGCCGATTACCTGCAGCGTAATCCTTCCGCTCTGGTGCGCGGACGTCCTGCCCCGCGAGAAGAACCATGAAGGATGCGCTCGGATCGTCTGCCGGACGCTCTGGGGCCAGCTTTTGGAAAGTCCCAGCGCTTCTGGCAGTTTGTTTTGGTACGCTTTGGGGATGCAGTATTCTGGAACCCCAGCCGAACTTTTCCCGCTTTTTCATCCTGACGCCCATCAAGGCGGAGAGTACCGGCATGGCGAGCGCGGCAGGTCTCTCCGTCGGACTTGGCCCGATCCACTTCCCCGACTATCTCAAGCGGACTCAGGTCGTGACGCGAACCGGGCCCAACAGCGTGCACGTATCGGAGAGGGACGAATGGGCGGCGCCGCTGGATGCGAGCTTTCGTCAAGTGATGGCGATAAACCTGTCGCGCCTTCTCAACACCGAAAAGATAGTACCCTTCCCCTGGTACAGTTCGACCCATATCGATTACCAGGTCGAGATGTACGTCGATCGTTTCGACGCTGATACCGCCGGTACTGCCCATCTGGCGGTGCGTTGGGCCGTGCGCGACGCGCTTGGGCACACCGTCGTCTCGCGGTCGTCGGATTTGACCGCGCAAGCCGCGGACGCGAGCAGCGCAGCGGGGGCAAACGCCCTTAGTCAGCTGCTCGGAAGGTTCAGCCAGGAAATTGCCGGCGTGATTGGCCAAGTCTACGTTGGCCTGAGACAGCGCGGGCGCTCGTAACGTTGCGACCGCTCGCATGCCCACAGCCGTCAGTGCAGCTTACTAGGCTGACGCAGCGACGAGACGCCGCTTTGCCAAGGCGGGTAAAAGACAAGCGTGCTTGCACCGATGAAACGAACGCGAAGGCTTGTGGCCACGGTTTCGCGCGCTGAAGCCTAGTGGCCGCCCGCACCCGCCGCGGAGGTCGTGCGCCTGAGAAGTAGAAAGCCGGGGATGCAGATGAACGTCATCCCGGCCAGCATCCGGTAGATGTCGGTGTACGTCAGCAGCGAGGCTTGTGCCTGGACCGTTCCATAGACCAGGCCAAGCGCCTGCTTTTGACCGGTGGCCAATTGCCGCGTGATGTCGAACAAGGGCGAACCCGGGGCGTGAAATCCCTGATGGGTTAACCGCCACGCGTCAAACAAGCTTACGTGCCCCACCAAGTAAGACTGATGAACCTGCTCGAGGCTCTCGAGCAGGTTGCTAACCGTAGAGACGCCCACCGCGGCGCCGGTGTTGCGTACCATATTGTACAGGCTTGCGGCGTAACCCATGCGCTCGCGCGGCACGCATGAAAGCGACGTCGCGGAGAGCACCGGGAAGAGCATGCCGGCGCCGAAACCGTAGAGCATAATCGAAGAGATCATCGCCCGCATGCTGAGGTCGAGGTTCCACAGGGACATTTTCAGGGTGGCCAGCGTCAGGCAGAGGAAGCCGATCCCCACGAGCGGACGCGTATCCAAACCGCGGCGCGAGAGTTGTGCCGTGATGAGCAGGCCGATCGTCGTCGTGATTCCGCGCGGAGCGACGGTTCTGCCCGCGGCCCAGGCGTCGTAACCCATCAGTTCCTGGGTGTACAGCGGGTTGAGCAAATTAACCCCGAATAACGAAATGTACAATGCCACCGCCAGCACGACCGCCACGGCGAAAGTAGGCAGCCCCATGATGCGCAAGTCCAGGATTGGGTGAGAGAAACGTAGTTCGTGGATTATCAGCAGGACCATCGCGACACCCGAAATCGCTGCGAACCAACAGACCCACGAGGCGGCAAACCAATCCGAGCGCTGTCCGCGGTCAAGCACAATCTGCAAGAGCCCGAGCCACAGGACCAGAAGGATGATGCCGACGTAGTCGGTCCGCGTTCGGCTCGTCTGACCGCGCAGGTAAGGCGGATCTTCGACGAAAAAATAAGCCATCACCGCGGCTATCAGGCCGGTCGGTAGATTAACGTAAAAGTTCCAGCGCCACGACCAGTTCACCGTTATCCAGCCGCCCAAGGTGGGTCCCATGATCGGCGCGAACATCAACCCGATGCCCCAAACCGCCATCGCCAGGCCTTGCTCGGCGGGCGGAAAGGTTTCCATCAGGATCGCCTGCGACGAAGGAATCATGGCTGCGCCCGCGGCGCCCTGCAGCAGGCGAAAGATCACGATTTCCGTCAACGACTGCGCCGCCCCGCAAAGGCCGGAGGCCATAACGAACACTACCACCGACGCAAGAAAGTAGCGCTTGCGTCCGAAGCGAGAGGAAATCCATCCAGTCATCGGAATCATGATGCCGTTGGATACGAGGTAACTGGTCAGCACCCAGGTGATCTCGTCACGACTGGCCGCGAAGCTACCCTGCATATAGGGCAAAGCGACGTTGACGATCGTGGTGTCGAGCACCTCGAGCGTGGCCCCCAACATGACGGCCATTGCCACCAACCACTTGCGTGCTGACGACCTGTCTTGCTGCGAGGCGGTATTAGAAGCGACGGCGGACATCTCTATCTTGGGCAGACACGCCGAATGCTCGAGCCGGCCGACCGGCGATTTCTCTGAAGCAAGTCGCGCCGAAGTGTCTGATGCGCGTCGCCGCCGTTGCCGGAAACCGCTCCGAGGCGGCGCGCGGTCGGGCGTCTGCGCGTCCTTAAAGCCTAATTATACGTATGCCGGAGGCGCACTAAAACGCCGAGCTTATCGGCACGCGGCTGCGCCCTCAGGAAGTTGTGTTCCAGCGTCAGTGATAAATCAGTTTTTGCGGAGTCAGTTGTAAGCTTCGAGTTGCTTGCCACGGGTCTCCGGCAGTCGGAGCGCGGCTAAAATCAACACCGCGTAGGCAATGATGGCGAAGACGCCAATCGCTTGGCCCAACGGCATCCACGCGCTCAGGTAGCCGACGAGCGCGGGGAACAAGGCGCCGATGCCACGCCCGAAATTATAGGAGAAGCCCTGACCCGAGCCGCGTACACGGCTCGGGAAAAGCTCAGTGAGAAACGGCCCCATGCCGCTAAAGATGCCCGAGGCGAAAAACCCGAGCGGCAGACCGAGCACAAGCATCGCTCCATTGCTCACCGGTAAGGAGGTGTACAGCAACACAATCAACGCCGAACCGATTGCGAAAAGAAAAAATGTGCGCCGGCGTCCGATGCCGTCGGTCAGATAGGCCGCGCTGAGATAGCCGGCCGCTGAGCCGACGATAATCACCGCCAGGTAGGCGCCGGTGTTGAAGACCGACAGATGGTGCACGGTCTTGAGATAGGTCGGCAGCCAGATCGTCAGCGCGTAATAGCCGCCCATCGCACCCGTGACCAAGAGCGCCGCCAGAACCGTCGTTGCCAGAAGGGCTGGATGGAAAATCTCGAAGAAGTTCACCTGTTCGTTGCGCGCGGCTACTTCACGCCGCGTCGCTTCGAAGACTTGCGGTTCATTCACGTAACGTTGAATGTAAATCACCAATACCGCCGGCGACAGTCCCAAGAAGAACATCACCCTCCAGGCCCAATCAAGCGGAAGCGCGCTGAAAACAACCGTATAGGCGATAGCGGCGGCGCCCCAGCCTACCGCCCATCCCCCTTGAACCACGCCTACCGCTTTACCGCGATGGGAGGCTGCGATCACTTCTCCCATCAGGACCGCGCCCGCGGCCCATTCGCCACCGAAACCCAAGCCTTGCAGGCCGCGTACGAGCAGCAACTGCCAGAACGAATGGGTAAGCCCGCTGAGGAAAGTGAACGAGGCGTACCAGAGAATCGTCACCTGCAGCACGCGCACGCGCCCAAAGCGATCACTGAGCATCCCGGCGATCCAGCCGCCTAGCGCTGACAGCAAAAGCGCGGCCGTACCGAGCACCCCGGCCTCGCTATTGCTGAGCTTCCACAATCCGATGAGCGCCGGCATGACGAAGCTGTAGATTTGCACATCCATCCCGTCGAGCGCCCACCCGCCGAAGCACGCCCAGAATACCCGACGTTCCTCGGTGGAAAGCCCCTTGAACCATCCAGGCATAAGAACCCCCTATCGCCGGACGATTGTGCCCTAAAATGCTGGCAGCTTTAGGCAGAAGCGTAAAGTGACGGAGCGCGAGCACGCCAATCGCGGCGCGCCGTCCACGAGGGCTTCACGCGCGTACAGTTTCACGCGCCGGTTGGCGCGGTGTCGTCGCCGTCTCGAGTTTCGACGGCGAGACCGAATTTATTTTCGGCGCGGCGCGCGGGTTGCGCCGCGCGGTTATCCACCCGAGCTAGGTAGCTTCGAACAGCACGCGGTCGTCTTGCTCGATCTTGCGCGCCTTGCCTTCGACAGAGGCCAGCTCCAGATGAGCCAGCGTCTCGCAGGTGGCGGCGATGACATGAAAAGCTGGGCGCTCCTGGTCGCCAAAGACTCGTTCGGCAACGTCGAACGCCGTCCGCGGGCGCTCCTGGATGAGGTCGAGCATCCTCTGCTGGCGGTGGCGATGATGGTCGAGCAACTGATCGACGCGATGTCGCAGGTCTACGTACGGGTCACCATGGGCGGGCAGTACCAGCTTGGCCGGTAGGTTCTGCACTTTGCGCTGCGACGCCAGGAAATCGCCAAGAGGATTCGGCGAGCCTTCCGGATAAAGCCCCACATGGGGCGTAATCTTCGGCAGCAGGTGATCGCCGGCGATAAGCGCCTGCTCCCTTTCAAGATAGAGCACGCAATGGCCGTCCGAGTGCCCAGGCGTCCATATGACCCTCAGCCGGCGCGTTCCGATGTCGAGCACGTCCCCATCCTCGAGGAACCCGTCGGGTTCGAGCACGGGGCTATAGGCGTCGGTCCCCATCCAGCTCGGCCGGATCGCATGAGGCGGATAACGGTGTAGTGGAAAGCCGTGCGAGGTGAAGAAAGCCATTGATTGCGGCCGGTCGACGAGCGGGACCGACATTAGCGAGACCATTCGCTGCGCGCGCATCGCGTCTTGCCGATGTATATAGACCCGCGCGCCGCTGCGCTCTCGCAGCGGTGCGGAAGCGCCGAAATGGTCCACGTGATGGTGGGTTGCGAGGATAAAATCAAGATCTTCGAGCCGGCGGCCAACGCTCTCGAATGCAGCGCTAAGCACGCTCACACTCCGCGGCGTGTTAATTCCCGTGTCGACCAGCAGCAGGGCTTGCGAGCAGTCGATGAGAAAAACGTTCACCAGCGAGGGCCGCATCGGTAATGGCAGGGTGATCTCGTAGATGCCGCTGAGAACCTCGACGATTTTAGTCTCCATCGTTTGCTTTACCCAGATCTTCGGTTTGAAGCCTCGCCCGAGGGCTCGGAAAGCTAGCGCAAATCGCTTCGGCGTGTCGCCGGCGGCTAACAGTTACTCTTATGCGATCCTTTCCTTCCGCTCAACTCGCCTCATGCGCGGGCATTGCGGCAGAGACAGGGGGCACTGACAAGAACGAGTTATTGCAGGCTGTGCCGCCTTGTCTGTCGCCGTTGTGCCGCCAATCCATGCGTGGCGCGAGAAACCTGCTTGGCCGGATCGTAAATTCGCTTGCCGATCGGCCGCCTACTGTTCAAAATCGGATTGCGTCGCGGGCGTCGCGCTTGTCAGCCCGCGGCCTCGGCACCCTGCATTTTACCGGCAGCAAACGCGGGCGATGGTGTTCCGCTTTATCGCCCGATTTGGGGCGTTGTCAGATGTGAACCGCGGAGCTCATCTCGCACAGTGAGGGAATAAAGCGCACCCGTAGTCGCGGGGCGATTTGCCAGGGGAGGATCCGCTCATGGAGAAGGCACGAAAAACGCTGGGCATAACCAGCGACCTAGCGACCAGGATGATCGAAAGAGCCGTGGCCAAAGCCCGGGAGATTAAGGTTGCGCTGGCGCTCGCCGTGCTCGACGAAGGAGGGAACCTCAAGGCTTTCTGCCGCATGGACGGAGCCCCTGTGTTGTGCTCGGAGATCGCGCAGAACAAAGCGTATACAGCTCTGTTTGGGGTTCCCACGCACGACTTTTATAACCTTATCAAGCACGATCCCTCTCTGGTTGCTGGAATCCCTAACATGCCGCGAATCGCGGCGTTCGGCGGCGGCTTTCCAATACGTTTCGAAAACGCTGTTATCGGTGCGATGGGTGCAAGCGGCGGTTCGGTGGAGCAGGACATGGCGGCGGTTGAAGCGGCGTTGGAGGTGCTCAAATAACTCGCCTTTTACTTTCCTTATGTGATTAAATTGCTGAAAGATTACAAAGTGGACCCGCGATTACGGGAATGCTGTCATGCGCGTCCTGCACTGCCTCGGGCAGCGCGGGACGCGTCCCGTAAGCAAAAGACGCCATGTGGCCGGCGAAATGGCGTCGCTCGGACTGGTCGTACTCGCGCGATATTGCGGCCGCGGTCGTAGGCCAGTCTGCCGGCCCATCTGCGATTTTCACTTGCAAGCTCTTGGCCTGGGGTGGAAGGTGTTGCTAACGCGGACTGATTTTCCGCGTTCGGGGGAAGATTCAGGGTTGTCCCTGAGCGAGGTAGCCAATGAAACTGTTGTTGGTTCATCCGAGCCCATTGATGTACAGCGAAATTTATTTGCGGCTCGAACCTCTCGGTGTGGAGCGGGTAGCGGCGTCGGCCCTCGCGGCGGGCCACGATGTGCGCATGGTTGACCTCCAGGTGTTCGAACATCGTGATCTGTGGAACCAGTTCGAGCAGTTTCATCCGGACGCGGTTGGGTTTTCGCTCAATTACCTAGCTAATGTTCCTGAAGTCATAGATTTAGCCAAGGCGATTAAGCGCTCTCGGCCGGATTGTTTCGTCTTTGTCGGTGGTCATAGCGGGTCATTTATTGCCGACGAGTTGTTGGAGCATGGCGCTGGATCGATTGATTGTGTGATGCGTGGCGAGGGAGAGCTGTCAACGCCGATGCTGCTGGAGGCGGTGGGGGATCGGCAGCTTAGCAAAGTACCCGGTGCTGTTACCCCCGCAGGCAGCGGCCCGCCGCCGCCGCTTTTGCCGGACCTGGACAGGTTTCGGCCGGCCCGCCATCTGGCGCGCCAGCGCCATAAGTACTTCATCGGCGTGCTCGACCCGTGCGCGTCAGCCGAGTTCACCCGCGGCTGCCCTTGGGACTGCTCCTTTTGCAGCGCCTGGACTTTTTATGGGCGAAGCTATCGGCAATCTTCGCCCGAGGCGGTGGCCGAGGACCTGGCAAGCATCCAGGAGCCGAACGTGTTTATCGTCGATGATGTCGCGTTCATCCATCCCGAGCACGGTTTTGCTATCGGCCAAGCTCTTGAAAAGCGCAACGTCAAGAAGTCTTACTACCTGGAAACTCGCACTGACGTGCTCTGCCGCAACCGCGAGGTCTTCGAGTACTGGCGCAAGCTCGGTCTGCTCTACATGTTCCTGGGGATCGAGGCGATCGATGAGGAAGGGCTCAAGGCTCATCGCAAGCGCTCGCACGTTGATGTAAATCTTAAGGCGCTGGAAGTGGCGCGAGAGCTCGGCTTCACTGTCGCCATCAACCTAATCGCTGACCCTAGTTGGGACGTGCGCCGCTTTGAAATAGTTCGCGAGTGGGCGCTAAGCATCCCTGAAATCGTTCATCTGACCGTCGCCACGCCCTATCCAGGGACCGAGTTGTGGCACACCGAGTCTCGGCGGCTGACCACGCTCGATTACCGGCTGTTCGATATTCAGCACGCTGTGTTGCCGACACGCTTGCCGCTCGAGAACTTCTACGAGGAACTGGTCAAGACGCAGGGCGTGCTCAACCGCAAGCATTTGGGCATCGCGGCGCTGCGGCAAACGGCGGGAATCGCAGCTCGCCTGCTGGCTCGTGGGCAGACGAATTTCGTGCGGATGCTGTGGAAGTTTAACAAGGTATATAATGCTCAGCGTCAATACCAAGAGCACTTTAAGCCGGTGCAGTACAAGCTGCGGCCCCCGAAACGGATTGGCACGCTGCCGTCTCGGGCGGAATTGTACGTTCACGATCCGCGCGCGGCGAACGCTTGAGACTGCCGGTGCTCGAGGATGGAGCGTTTGCGGCTAAGGCAGGCCGGAGAGCAGGGCCGCAAGGAGCCGGCGATGGCTAGCGAGAAGCGGAAATTCGAGGACGATCTCAAAGAGCTGGAGGCTATCGTGGATCGCCTCGATTCAGGCGAGATGGCGCTTGAAGAATCGATTTCAGCCTTCGAACGAGGCGTGGGCTTGGTCAAACGGCTGAACCAGCGCCTCGATGAGGTGGAGAAAAAGGTCGAGGTTTTGGTTCGTGATGCTCAGGGTGAGTTGCGCACCGGCCCGCTAGCCGCCACCGCCGAGGACAAGGAGCCTCCAACGAACGACGAGGAGCCGCCCTTCTAAAGCTTTCCTTTTCGTTGATATCCGTCCTATAACAGCCGTTGCGCCGGAAGGCTTAACGGCGCGGAAATGGCGCGGGCGCACCGGGCTGCTCAAGAGCCTGTGTGATTCGTGCGGCTGTCAGGCCTGGCGAAGTGTCGCTGGCGCGAAAACACCTGACCATGGCGGATGTCAGCGGCCCAATCTTTCTTCGATGCGCGCGCGACTAGATGCTGAAATCGTACGGCGAGGGCTGGCGCAGAGCCGTGACCGGGCGCGCCGGTTGGTGCTCGCCGGCCGTGTGCGCGTGGATTCTCGGCCGGCCGCGAAGCCCGACCTAGCCGTGGATGCCGCCAGCCGTATCGAAGTGTTCGAAACCGTTGGCGTTTATGCAAGTCGAGGGGCCTACAAGCTCCTCGCCGCGCTTGAGCATTTCCGGCTTGACCCCGCCGGTCGATTAGCGCTTGATGTCGGCGCCGCTACCGGCGGATTTACCGACGTCCTTTTGCGCAGCGGCGCGGCCTCAGTGATTGCGCTTGACGTTGGCTACGGGCAGCTTGCCATGGAATTGCGCCGCAACCCGCGCGTGGTGATTCTCGAACGTGCCAACATCCGCTATGTCGAGCCAGCGGATCTGCCGTTCGCGCCCAGCCTTGTGACGATCGACGTCAGCTTCATTTCGCTCAAACTGGTGCTGCCGGCGGTGATGCGGTTGATGGCTGCGCCCGCGGAGATTATCGCTTTGATCAAGCCGCAGTTCGAAGTAGGAAAGGGCAAAGTAGGCAAGGGTGGGGTAGTTCGCGAGCCCGCCTTGCGCGTCGAGGCCCGCGATGCCGTCCTGGAGTTCGCTCGCGGGATCGGGCTCGAGGTCGTTGGTGCGATTGATTCGCCGATCGAAGGGGCAAAGGGAAATCGCGAATTCTTGGCCATGATGAGATGGAGCGGCGGACGAACCTCTTAAACCGTTGCCTCACCGCATGGTGCTACGCGGCGAAGCTCTGTAACGTGCGTGGGGCGTGCGGGACGGTCCGCGTCGCTGGCAATGCCCAACGTTGTGCTCAGCGGGACGCGCTCGCGACGGATTGACAAGCACGCGTAATCCCCGCAAATTGGCGGTCAAACGATGCTGGTTGCAAAGGTTTACGACTTCGGCGACATTCGTGTCGAGCCGGCCGAACGGCCTGCACCGGGGCCCCTCGATATCTTGGTGCGCACTCGCGCCTGCGGTATATGCTCCAGTGACTTTCTGCCCTGGTACATTCGGCGAAAAGCACCCCTGGTGTTCGGCCATGAACCGGTTGGGATCGTGGAAGAGGTCGGTGCGCAGGTCGACGGTTTCCGGCCCGGCGACCGGGTATTTGTTCATCATCACGCGCCCTGCTGGAATTGCGCTTCATGTCGGCGCGGCGAGTACGTGCAGTGCCCCACTTGGCGCTCAAGCAAGCTCGATCCGGGTGGGATGGCTGAATACTTCGTCGCAGCTCCCGTAAATCAACGTGACACGCTGCGTTTGCCGGATAGCTTTAGCGACCTTGACGGCGTCCTGATCGAGCCCTTGGCGTGCGCGGTCAAAGCTTTGCGGCGCGCCGGCCTCAAGCCTGGGGAAACGGTGCTTATAACGGGTCTCGGCGTGATGGGGTTAATGAACTGCGCTCTGGCGCGCTTCATGGGCGCCGGTTTGATTATCGGCGCCGACCTGTACGCGGAGCGCGCCGGCCGTGCCAAGCAATTCGGCGCCGATGTCGGCGTAGTGGTATCGGACGGCAGCCTGGTTGAACAGGTACGTCGACTGACCAATGGAGCGATGGCCGACGTTGTGGTCGTTGGCCCTGGGACGGTGTCCGCATTGCGCGAAGGAATCGCCGCCGCCGGCAAGGGCGCGGCGGTGGTACAGTTCACTCCCGGGCCGCCCGGCGAATTCCTGGAAATCTCCCCGTACGATCTCTACTTCAATGAAACGCGAATCGTCCCCAGCTATTCGTGCGGTCCCGATGACACCAGGCAGGCCTTGCGGCTGATCGAAGCCGGGGTGATACGAGCGTCGCGGCTGGTTACGCATCAGTTCCCACTTACGGAAGCCGCCGAGGCATATCGAAGTGCGCAAAAGCCCGAGGCGGTGAAAGTGGTGGTTACCTTTGGGGAGAGTCAGGGAAATTAGGGCGTCCTCGCCACTTCTCGCTTCGCCCCTTTGGCCCAGTTGGCCGAGCCCGCTCGGCCATTTGAATAAGACGCGGATTCGGTGACAGCGAAGGGAACAGGCGATAAGCGGCCCCCGACCCTGAGGCGGTTTCGCTCAGGGTTCAGGTGGAGTCGGGTAAAAGTCGAACCCTACAAAATCGGACCCGAACGCGGCGGCGAGTATCGCGGGGCTGCGCGTCAGGTTTTGGCTGGCGCGCATGGCGAAAAAGTCGCCTTTCATGTGCGCTACTTTGAACTCGAACCGGAAGGATTTACCAGCCTCGAGCGCCATCGGCACGCCCATGTCGTCATCGCGATGGCGGGGCGCGGAATCGTGCGGGTTGGAGCCCGTCGATACGAAATCGCACCCTTCGATGCGATATACATAGGTCCCGACGAGCCGCATCAGTTGAGCGCCTCCGCGGGTGAAACCTTCGGCTTTTTCTGTATCGTAAATGCGCGTCGCGACCGGCCGCGCCCGTTGCGCTAGCTCGGCTTAACGCGGCGCGACCAGGGAGTCGCTGCTGTGGATGTTTGGGCGCGTTTTCCCAGATCCCGCGTGCCCAGCGCGACCTCGGGACCGTTGGCTCTTACCGTTGATTTAACCCCGGAAGTGGAAAGGGGCTCCGGCGGACGGCCAAATAGAAAACCCACCGAGAGTGCGTTCTCAACTCAGACACCTATCGACGAGCATGAAGAACTGTCTGCGCTTGCATGATGAAGCGGTGGCTTACGCCCAAGGCAAGAAGAAAGTAAAAGCGCCGCGAAGCGTACGGCTTCGCTCCACCAGGGGATGGCCGCCGCGATTGTCTAGATAGCTTGCGGGATTTTTCGGCCGGCAAAAACATTCACGCCGCGAAGACAAAGCCACCTCTTGAGCATAGAAGCCAACCTTGTTTCGCGGCGCGAAACGGAGTGTATCATGCCTGCGCCCGATGTCCCGTTTTAGGCGACTTCAAGCGTAGCAGGCAGCGTAGAGCGTCGAAATCGTCCCTGCTCTTACGAGCTCGACTTGGACGACTTGTGAGCTGAGTGATGGCGCCGCCGCATACGACGCATGCCTTTGCGCGGCGCGGAAGCAGCGGTCTTCTCCGCGATAGCCTCAGCACGTTCGGCCGCAGCGCGGGCGTCATTCGCAGCTTGCTCAACACGGCTGGCCGCGGCTTGCGCCTGAGCTGCTGCCTGCTGAGCCTGGGATGCAGCGGCGTCCGCGCGCGAAGCTGCCTGGTCAGCGCGGCTGGCTGCGTTCATCGCCTCTTGCGCCGGATCCGGCTTGTTCGACGCGCATCCGGCCAAAACGGTCAGCGCGAGCGCCGTTCCGGCCAATCCGATAAAAGTTGAGGTCCGTTTAATCAACCCGTTTCTCATTCCCTAACCCCTCCTTGAAGTTTCGCGGACACCCAAAGGTTGCAGAAAATCATTCGCTGCAATCGTTGCACAAAGACATTACGCTTGCAAGGCCAAAAGCTGGCACGGGCGCTCGGGTCTAACCAGCGAAGAGGCTGGTTAGACCCGTCGTGCAGTAGGTCGTAGATTAGAAAGCGTCATCCCCAAAGTCGTCGAAACCGTCGCCATGGCCCCCCATTCCACCGTGTCCATGGTGCGAATGCGGGTGCGGCGGGGTTTTCTTCTTCGGTTGCTCCGCGATCGACGCCTCCGTGGTAATCAGGAGCGAGGCCACGCTGGCCGCGTTCTCCAGCGCCGTGCGGACAACCTTGGCAGGGTCGATTACACCCGCCGACTCCAGGCGCTCAAAGGTCTGCGTAGTGGCATTGAAGCCAAAATCGCCCTTCCCATCGAGCACCTTCTGGTAAACCACCGCGGGGTCGTATCCAGCGTTGAAGGCGATCTGCCTGAGCGGCTCGCTCAGAGCGCGCAAGACGATCTGAGCGCCGGAGGCACGGTCGCCGGTTAACTTAAGCTCCTCGACCTGCTTTTGCGCTCGAACCAATGCTACACCGCCGCCTGGCACGACGCCTTCTTCTACTGCCGCCCTAAGCGCATTAACCGCGTCATCGACGCGCGCCTTTTTCTCCTTGAGTTCTGGCTCGGTGGCCGCGCCGACCTTGATTACCGCTACGCCGCTGGAAAGCTTAGCTAGGCGCTCCTGCAACTTTTCGCGGTCGTATTCGGACGTGGTTTCCTGGATACGTGCGCGGATTTGCTCGACCCGCGCCTCGATATCGCGTTTTTTGCCGGCCCCTCCGACGATGGTCGTGTTGTCCTTGTCGACGGTCACACGGCGGCATCGCCCGAGGCTATCGAGCTTTATGTTTTCCAACCTAAGGCCGAGTTCTTCGGCGACCATCTTGCCGCCCGTCAGAATGGCGATGTCCTCAAGCATCTCCTTTCGCCGGTCGCCGAAGCCGGGCGCTTTCACCGCGACCACCCGAAGCGCGCCGCGCAGCTTGTTGACCACCAATGTCGCCAACGCTTCGCCTTCGACGTCCTCGGCAATTATCAAAAGCGAACGTCCTTCGCGGAGCACCCGTTCGAGCAGGGGGACTAGGTCACGGACGTTGGAAATTTTCTTCTCGTGAATCAGAACCCAGGCGTCCTCCAGCTCGGCGATCATTCTTTCGGGCTCGGTGACAAAGTAGGGCGAGAGGTAGCCGCGATCGAACCGCATGCCCTCGACCAGGTCGAGCGTGGTCTCCAGGCCGCGCGCCTCCTCCACCGTGATGACGCCTTCCTTGCCGACTTTTTCCATGGCCTGAGCGACGATCGAGCCTATCGCCCTGTCGCCATTCGCGGCGACGGTTGCGACATGCTCCATCTGTCGCGGATCATTCACGCGCTTGGCGCTGTCGCGTAAATGTTCGCAGACCTTTGCCACCGCGGCGTCGATGCCTCGCTTCAGGTCCATCGGGGCCGCGCCGGCCGCTAGAAGGCGCATGCCTTCCCGCAAAATGGCCCGTGTCAGCACGGTGGCCGTGGTTGTGCCGTCTCCGGCGACGTCCTGGGTCTTTTGCGCCGCTTCTCGAATGAGGCGTGCGCCCAAATTTTCGAACTTGTCCTCGAACTCGAGTTCCTTGACTACTGTGACGCCGTCTTTGGTAACCAATGGAGCGCCGAAGCTGCGCTGGATGAGAACGTTGCGCCCTTTGGGGCCCAGCGTCACCCGCGCCGCCTCGGTGACCAAAGAGGCGCCGGCGACGATTCCTGCGCGCGCGCGTTCGTGAAGTTCAACCACCTTGGCCGGCATGTGTTCTTACTTTCACCTCCTGGCAGACTGCCGTTAGCAAGGGAGAAACAAATCCCGCCCAGCCGTATACGTGCTGTAATTCGCCTCGAAATTAATCATCGATTGTTAGTTCACAAGTCGGTGCGCCTTGGGTATGACGCGTTTTAATGTTAAAAAATCCAGAAGAGCCGAAACCTGGCGCATGAAACCTTCAGGAAACCATAAGCGTCCATCTCGACGTCTTGGGCTGACCGTGCTTTCGGCTTCGACGTGCACGTTGATAATCGGCGCGTTTATCGGCCACAAGATGCCGGCCGGGGAGCGACAAGACTCTCTGGGGCTCGACTTGAAGCGTACGGTACGGGCCCTGATTGAAGGTGCCCAAGCCGACGACCCCCCTACAGACCATCACGACCAGCTTTCAGCGGACAAACTTGACGCTTACATCCGCGTGTACTCGGCGATGCAGCGTGACCACGGCTTGCCGCTCGAGCTGGCGGCCAAGCAACAGGGGCTCTCCGTCGACGCCTTCAGACAAATTGAAGAACGAGTCGAGAGTAACGACGCATTGCGCCGTCGAGTTCGGCGAGTGCTCGTCGAAGCCGCCAAGCATCCCGAACACGCCTACACGGGCGCTCAACAGCAAAACCGCTCCGGCGCCGGCCAGTAAAGGCGGCCCTCAGCTAAAGAACAAAAGGCGGAAAGGAAGTCTCTCCGCCTTTCAATCGTTTTCCCGCTTAGGCTGGAACCGAAGAACCTTTACGCCTACTTCAGGACCGAAGTTCTAAACGCGGCTTCGAGGCGCGCCACGGCGTCGCGAGCACGGCGCGCTGCGTCTTCCGCGCTAGCCGCCTGCTGTTCAGCACGTTGCGCTGCGGCCTGCGCGCTCTGTGCCGCCTGCGCCGCGCGATTAGCCGCCGCTTCAGCGTTGTCCGCCCCTGCCTTGGCCCGCACGGTGGCTTGATTGATCTGCTCCATGTTCGGCCCGCACGCGGCAAGCAACGTTGTAATCCCCAAAGCTGCGAGTAGACTGACCGACGAACTCTTCATCCGAAGCACCTCCTCCTGTTGAGTCATCAAAACCGCATTTTCCGCTGACGCCGGTTTAGCTTCCTCACCTAACGGCGCCAATACTGGCAAATCTGGCGCTACGACGCAAGCTCGTTGTGAAGCGCACCATATATATGCGGTAGCGAATGGCGGCTTTAGGTGGCCCGACTTTTGCGCTCTACTTCGCGTCCGCGCGACAACGCGCTAAGATGAAGTCGATCTGTCACGCGCGGCTTAACCCAACGCTTGGCTGCGCATCACAGCGCAGCTCGAAGTGCCGGGAGCTCTGTGATGCGCGACGCGCTTATGCCGGTTGCAATTTGCGATGCCAAGCACGAGGACCTCGCCGACATCGTGCGTATCGAGCGTTTGTGCTTCTCGCAGCCTTGGAGCAGGGGGTCTTTTGAACGAGAGCTCACGCTGCCGTTCTCGCGCCTGGCGATAGCACGGTTGGAGTCCGGTACAAGCGGGTTTTTGTGTCGTTGGCTTATCGCTCAGGAGTGCCACATTCTTAATATTGCGGTGCATCCCGATCTGCGCCGCCACGGTATTGGCAGCCGTCTTCTGAGCTGGGCGGTGGCCGAGGCGCAAGCAAAGGGCGCTACCTTCATCACGTTGGAGGTTCGCCGCTCGAACTTGGCCGCGCGCAGCCTCTACCGCAAGTTCCAGTTCGAGGAGCGACGCCTGCGGCGCAATTACTACGGGCCGGGTGAGGACGCCCTGGTGATGGAGCGTCGAGTGAACACTTCCCGCTAGCGCAAGCGGACGGGCTTTTGTTGCTTGCCAAAAACCGATTCTATCTGCTTAACCCAAGAAGCTAATTAGGGCAATAATATACTTGACTGACCACGCCTCTTGTGCTACGTTTAAATCATGAACGCGCCAAGGACATTGCAAGAGGCTATCACGTTCTTCTCGGATTTCGTCAACTGCCAGCGTTTCATGATCGAGCTTCGTTGGCCGGATGCCAAGGTTCGTTGCCCAACATGTCAATCCGAGAAGGTCACATATCTTGCCAACCCGCGGGTGTGGAAGTGCTACGCCAAGCACCCGCGTGCGAAGTTCTCACTGAAGGTGGGAACAATTCTTGAGGACTCGCCAGTCGGCCTTGAGAAGTGGCTACCGGCGATCTGGTTACTCGCCAATTGCAAGAACGGCATCAGCTCCTATGAGTTGCATCGGGCCCTAGGCGTGACACAAAAGACCGCTTGGTTCATGCTTCAGCGCATCCGCCTAGCCATGCAATCGGGTTCGTTCGAGAAGCTGAGCGGCGGGGTAGAAGCAGACGAAACTTTTATCGGCGGTCTCGCCCGATTCATGCACAAGGACAAAAAGGCCAAAATCACAGGCACGGGTGGCGCGGGTAAGGCGATTGTGATGGGCCTGCTCGAACGCGACACCGGCAAGGTTCGGCTGAAGCATGTCCCTAACGTTCAACACCGGACGCTACAGCAAGAGATTCGTGAACAGGTAAAGCCAGGCTCGCAAATCTTCACTGACGACTGGATCGCTTACAACGGTCTTGATTCCGACTATGCGCATAAGGTTATCAATCACGCCGAGGCTTACGTAAAAGGCAACGTCCACACTAACGGGATTGAAAACTTCTGGTCGCTCCTGAAGCGATGCCTGAAAGGGACCTACGTGAGCGTCGAGCCGTTCCACCTGTTCCGCTACTTGGATGAGCAGGCGTTTCGCTACAACGAGCGCAAAGGCAACGATGCCAGTCGGTTCGCCAAGGTCGCCGGCGCGATTGTAGACAGACGCCTTACCTACGCGAAGCTAACTGGCAAAACTGGCCCTGCGGCTGAAGTTTTATCGATGTAAACAATGGCGGGGACAAAAGCACAACGCTAAAATGGAAGCATGAAGCCGGCGCGCTTATGCGATCTCCGATTTGAGCCGAAGGAAGCCCTGGAGCGCTTCAAGCGCTTCGGTCGAGCCCTTCTTGCGGTGCCAAAGAGCGAAGTGCTAAAAGAGACTCGAAAGGGAAAGGCGCCCCCGAAGGGGCGCCTGAAGTCATAACGTGGCGGCTATTGTCGCCACTGAGCATCACCTGCCTTTGCCCGTGTTAGGGGCGGGTATTTCGCGCCGGACTGTGTTGCAGCACGTCCGGCGCAATCTTCTCCGTGGGTAGATTCATCTGCGTTTCGTGCGCCGCGGGCCATTCCAGTAAGCCAAAAGTATTCGGCTGCTCGGCTTTCTGAAATGTCTTTCCGCGTTTTATATAGCGATAGATCATCGCGGTGATGTAGTGTGTCGCGATTTCCTTGCCGTATTTTTTTTGGATGGCTTCGGCAATAGCTGAGACGTGCATCGGTCCGCCGTGTTCCAGCAAGACCTCTCGAATCATCTCGGGTTGAGAGAGAGCGGCACCTGGCGGTCGTCTGCGCTCGGTCCTGTCTGCAAGCAGTCTGCTAGCGATCCTCAGCGCTTCGACTTCTTGCTGCAGCCGTGCCAGTTCGGCCTCTTTCTGTTTGAGCACTTCAAAGACGTCCTTCATGGGTGCCAGTATACACAACGGACGTTCTTCGAACAAGAACTGGCAACGGCGATCGTAGTACTTGCACGAATGTCCGTTTGCAGCTATCTTAAGTTCGTGCCCGTAGCTCAGCGGACCAGAGCGTTCCCGTCGGAAGGAAAAGGTCGCGGGTTCGAATCCCGCCGGGCACATTGACAACACATGCGTTCATAGCGTAAGGTCAAAGCTCCGACGGGAACATCTGTCCTTGAGCGAAGGGCGAAAGCCGCGACCAAGGCTGAGTTCTGAAAGGCCGGACTCGAAAGGGTTCGGCCTTTCTTTTTGTCAGGTCGATCTTTTTGGCGCCCCGAACGCTGCGTGTTAAAATTGCGCTGCCGTGACTACGAAGTATACGCAAGGGAGCGTAAAGGCTCGGATTGAGGCATTTCTACTCGATAATGTCGGAAAGGTTGTAACACGCCAATCATCCATCAGTGTTGCAGATTCCGTGCGGTCAGTCAAGTATATTATTACCCTAATTAGGGCCACTTCCGGCGATGGCCGCGAGCGCTCACCAAGTTGGCGCTCGACGGTCCGCTAGGGCTGGAACGCGCATAGTCTTACGACCGCGCGCGTCGCAACCTGGAGCGGCGCCAGGCGCGGTGCCGAGAGGTTGCGCATACGGCTCAGCAACTCGCGCACCCGCGAAAACCCGCGTCGAGGCTCTTGCAGAATAGCGCGCAGAGCCGAACTCCAGTAGCCGTTTGCGGCCTGGCTCAATGCCGTGCGAACGAGCTGGCAGCGTGCGCGCAGCAAATCCTCTTCTATTTCGCGCGCCGCCTGTTGCTCCCAAGGGTCGTCGCTGTCGATAGCGGCGGCCGCGCCCTCGAGCATGCCGAAGTCGACTTCGCCCGTCACGCCGAAATAGGCGCGTGCGACGTCGATCGGGTCGAGATGGAGGTCGAGCGACAGCGCGGTGACGTTCAGCAGATGGTCGACGAAGGTAGACCGAGCAAGGTCGAGCGCAGTCTGCTCGCGATGCCCGGCGCGCTTAAGGTCGCGGTACGCAGCTTCGAAACGGTCGCGTTCCGAGCCCACGAGATGATCGTCGAAGGCCGCTATCAATCTGCCGAGAGGTTGCGCAAAGCGGCTAATCACGGAGGAAAGCGGTGCCTCGCCTTCGGCGGACAGGAGAAACCATCGACAGGCTTTGGCACATGACGCGGCCAGCGTTAGCAAGGCCCTTAGCTCCCCGTCGACAGAGACCTCGCCTGCAGCAGCGCATACCTCGGCGCAGCGCGCGCTAAGGTTGAGCTGCTCGGACGCTATAATCCAGGCGCGCACTACCTGCGCGTGCGGCACTCCATAGCTGCGTGCCAGATCGAAAACGAAGAGCGGTCCCATAAGGCTGACCATCTCGTTCACGGCGCGGGTCGCGATCAATTGAAGGCACAGTTGATGGCTGGGAATTTGGGCGGCGAAACGCGCTTGTATTGAGGCTGGAAAATAGGGAAACAGAAAGCGGCGCACCGGGCACGGGTCGTCCCAGTCAAGCGCGCGAGAAGCTTCAACCTCGGCGATCAAATCAAGTTTGGTATAAGCGACCAGAACGGCCAGCTCAGGCCTAGTCAATCCGATCGCCCCAGCGCGACGCTGCTCGATTTCCTCGCGCGACGGCAGCGCCTGGGCCTCGCGGCGCAACACGCCGCGCTGCTCGAGTTCCGCGATCAAGCCGCCGTAACGCATCGGATGGGCTCGGCTCCGCGCTTCCTCCAGGCTCAACAACAAGACCTGCTGGCGATTGTCGTCGAGCACCTGCTCGACGACCTCGCCGGTCGCATCCCTGAGCACCCGGTTCCGTTCGTCGAGGTTGAGGTCGCCTTTCCTTACCAACGGCGCAAGCAGAACCTTCAGATTCACCTCGTGGTCCGAGAGGTCGACTCCCGCGGAGTTGTCAATCGCGTCGGTGTTAATTTTGCCGTGATTGAGTGCGTACTCGACCCTCGCTCTCTGCGTGAATCCGAGGTTGCCGCCCTCGACCACCACCTTTGCGCGCAGCTCTCGCGCGGTTATGCGGCATGAGTCATTGGCGTGGTCGCCGACCTCGGCGTCGGTTTCGTCGCTCGCCCGCACGTAGGTTCCGATCCCGCCGTTGTAAAGAAGATCGACCGGAGCGCGCAGAATGGCGCGCACGAGTGCCTCGGCGTCCAGCGTGTCGGCTTCCAGTCCCAAGGCTGACTGGGCCTGCGGGCTCAGGTTGACGCGCTTCTGCGAGCGCAAGAAGACGCCCCCGCCAGGGCTGAGCATGCGCGGATTGTAATCCGACCACTTCGAGCCCGGCTGCTCGAACAGGCGTCGGCGCTCGCGGTAGCTCTGGACCGGATCCGGGTCGGGGTCTATAAAGATGTATCGAGCGTCGAAAGCGGCGATAAGCTTTACGTTTTCCGATTGTAGAAGCCCATTGCCGAACACGTCTCCCGACATGTCTCCAATCCCGACGACGGTGATCGGCGCTCCCCGCCGCGGGTCGCGGCCAAGTTCGCGAAAATGGCGAATTACCGACTCCCAGGCGCCACGCGCGGTGATGCCGAGCTGTTTATGGTCGTAGCCGTGCTGCCCGCCCGAGGCAAAAGCGTCGTCGAGCCAAAAGCCGCGTTCTTGCGCCAACCGATTGGCCACGTCGGAAAATGTCGCGGTGCCCTTGTCCGCCGCCACGACCAGGTACGGACCGTCATCGTCCAGCACTTTGACGCGGTCGGGGGTTACGGTGTGGCCGTTGACCACGTTGTTAGTCAGATCGAGCATCGCTCCGATCAGCGTCTCGTAGGCTTCGACCACCTGACGTTGCGTGGGTGCCTGCCGATCCCGCTGCTTTAAGACGAAGCCGCCTTTTGCCCCAACCGGTACGATGATTGCGTTTTTGACGGTCTGGGTTTTCATCAGGCCCAGGATCTCGACGCGGTAGTCGTCAGGCCTCTCGCTGAACCGGATGCCTCCGCGTGCAATCTTTCCGGCCCGCAGATGACATCCGGCCGTCGTCGGGCTAATTACGTGGATCTCGTACAACGGCGCCGTGTCGGGAAGGTTGGGGATGCGCCGACCTTCAAACTTAAGCGAGATGTGGCGCTCAACCGGCCGGCGAAAATAGTTGGTGCGCACCGTGGCTTCGACCAGCGCGAGCAGGTTGCGCGCTATGAGATCATCGGCCAGGCTCGCTACCGCGTCGCGCGCCTTGAGATAGTCGGAGCGCAGATGGGCGAGCCGCTCGGGCTTTGCGTCAATGTCCGGATTCAAGCGGGCTGTGAAAAGCTCGATCAAAAGGCGCGCAAGCTCGGGATGGCTGAGAAAAACGCGTCTTAGGCCCTCCGATGTGGGGCCAAGCTTCATCTGCAGCGCGGTCGCCAGATAGGCGCGAAGCAGGGCGACCTCGCGCCAGGAGAGTCCCGCTTTAAGGGTCAGGGCGTTGAGCGGGTCGTCTTCGGTAAGGCCGTGCTTGAGCGCCGAAAGCGCTTCGGGCAGGAGCGCGAATCCGGCAGATTCGCCCAGCGCTCGACCGTCGGAGGTCTGCACGGCGAATACCTGCACGAAGACTGGGTCATGGCCCACCAGCCGCAACTCGTGCGCATTTTCGTAGAGCACGCGCACGCCGAAATTCTGCAGCCGCGGCATCAGGTCAGCCAGCGCGATAGGTTGGCCGACCTCGTAGACCCGCAGCTCGCTGAGGTATTCGCGCCCGGCGCAAGCCGGGACGACCTCGACCCCGAGATCCCGCCGGCTCATCAACGCCTCGACACGCTCGATGTCGTCGGCCGCGCGGCTTACCGAGGTGGCGGCGCGGTAGTCGGCGCTGAAGGCGCGGTAATAGCGCTCCGTCAGCTCGCTCCCGCGCGCCTGTCCATGGCGCGCCACAAGCTCGTCGCCGAGCCGATCCTCCCACGTCCGAGCAAGGTCCGCGACCTGGGCCTTCAGCGCGCCGGGATCGACGCTTGCGTCGGCGCGCTGCGGGAAGCAGAAATGGAGCCGCGCGGTGTAATCTTCGCTCGCGGCGACCAGCTGGTCGTAAATCGGTTGAGCTTTGAGCGTGAAGGATAACGCGTCGCGAATTTTTTCGTAAAGCTCGGCCGAGTAGCGCTTGCTTCTCATCACGACGAGCACAACTACCATCTGCCGGGCGTGGTCGGCGCAGGCTGCCAGCTCGACCCCTGTTTGTTCGCGGAAATCCGCCACCAGGTTCAACTGAGCGCGCAACTCGGGCATCGACGCGCGAAACAGCTCTTCCTTGGGAAAGGTGTTAAGCACCGCGAGTAGCGTCTTGAAGTCGTGCGAGCCCGGAGTCGCCCTTTCCTCCGCCAACACCTGCGCAAGCTTCTGTCTAACTATCGGGATCTGCTGCGGCTCCTCCGAGTAAGCCTTCGAGGTGAACAAACCCAGGATGCGATCGAACCCTATCACCTCGCCTCGCGCGTTCACGCGCCTTATCGCGATGTCGTCCATGGCGCGCCGGCGGTGCACGCTGGATTTAGTCCGCGTTTTGCTGACAAACGGCAACGGCTCGTCGAGGACCAGTTTCAGCGCGTCGGGACCGAGTTCCTCGATGGGCCGCATGCTCGCCGCTCGTTGGTCCGCCGGGGCTCGCAGCAGGCCGAGGCCGGAGCCGCTTTCGATCGACACCGTTCGCTGGCCGTCCGGGCCGCTGACGCGGTATCTGGCATAACCTAGGAAGACCAGACCTCCATGCACGAGCCAGCGCAAAAATTCGCGCGCCTCGTTGGGCGCGCGCTCGGCAACAATCTGATCCGCGATATCGAGCGTGCGCTGCGCCATCGCTTCGAAATCATCCGTCACCCGTACTAAATCGCCAAGGCGCGCGCGGAGTTCTTCGGCCAATTCAGCGGCCGCGCTCGGCTCTAGTTCGGATTCCAACTCGGCGCGCACGAGTGATTCCGGCTGCTCGTCGGCGTTCCCGCGCTCGAAGGTTTTGAGCCGCCCCTGTGCGTCCCGCGCGATACGCAGGATAGGGTGCAGCAACGAGCGCACCGGCAATTTGAACTCGCGCAGGCATTCCTGAATGGTGTCGACCACGAACGGACGGTCGGCGAGCAACGTCTGAACAACGGCTACCCCGCGTCCATCCCGAGTATGCCGCCCGACGCGCAGCTTGACGGGTTCGTTGCGCTCAACCAGGAAGTCGAAAGAATCGCGCGCGATCGCCGCGCCCTCGGCCGCTGAAAAACTGTCCTCGCCGCGGGCGCTGGCCCGTGCAAAAAGACGCCTGGCGAGCGCGCTGACCCTGGGCACCTGGGAAGCGGGTAGTTCGCCCTCCAGCACCTTCTGCAATTCTTCTTGTGTAATCATGAACGGCGGGTCGGCTGTCCTCCGTCTTGGCCTGCGCGGGTGAGACCCCCTGATACCGACGCAACCTCGATTAACCTAGTATATGCAGGCCCGAGGGGCCCTGCTATCCCGATAGCAAGCTGCAGCGCCCGCCGATAAACTCGGTGTAAGCGGCACCAGGAGAAGTAATGCCTTTGGTGTCGCTGCGGCGCAAGGTACTGAATGAGACGCAAACCAGTAAATGAAAATTCGCCTTTCGCGCCCCTGAAGTCGTTGCCCGCCTATCCTCATATGATTGGTTCACGCGTCAGGCTTTGGGCGCTTTTGAGCGTCTTGAGTTGCCAGCGTGTGGCGAGCGCGCTCGATTGCGAGAGCGGCCTCCGTTAGTTGCTGAAAGCGGCAAGTGGGCGGCTTCCTCCATGCCTTTGGTTGAGATCACATCGATGAGTTTCGGTCGCTACGGCGTCGGGCGTCTGGACGGCAAGGTCGTCATGGTGCCCGCAGCCGTGCCCGGCGACCTGGTTGAAGTGGAAGTCGTCGCCGACCATAAGGACTATCTCGAAGCCACATCGAGAACGCTAAGTCGTGCCTCGTTGGAGCGGCGCACGCCGCCGTGCCCTTACGTGCCGCGATGCGGTGGCTGCGACTGGCAGCACATTAATTACGACGCTCAAGTAAGATTCAAGGTGCGGTTGGTCGCCGATCAAATCTCGCGCGCGCTTAATCTGACGCTCGATGAGTCAGCTTTGCTTGAGCCCGCGCCGTCGGAGTTCGGCTATCGTTCCCGCTTGCGGCTGCAGATCGGGCGACGCGGCGAAGTCGGTTTTAATCAGCCCGGCACGCATAACGTGGTCGCGGTCGACTCATGTTTGGTCGCCGCCGCCCCGATTCAGATCGAGCTTACGAAAACGGCGGCGCGGCTGTTCGGCGCTCGGTTGCGCGAGGTCGAGCTTGCGGTTGACGGTGCGCGACAGGTGATGACGCTGCGGCTTGGAGGCGCGCCATCGCAGCATGAGATTCGGGCGGCGCGCCAGCTGCTGGAACGCGCGTCCGGTTTGAACGGCGTTGTGCTTCGGGCCGGCGAGAAACGCGTGGTAATCGGCGCCCCGATGGTTACAGTCGAGCTGGAGCCGGGGCTCGCCATCGAGGTCGACGCCGATTGCTTCAGCCAGGTCAATCACGCGCAAAACCGACATTTGGTCGCTTTGGTCATGGAACTGGCGAACCCGCGCCCCGAGCTTGCACTGCTGGACCTATATTGCGGTGCGGGTAACTTTGCGCTGCCGGCGGCGCGCCGCGGCGCAAAGGTCGTCGGTGTTGACGCGGACCGGTGGGCGGTGGCGTGCGCTGAGCGCAACCGCGAGCGGTTAGGCTTCGAAGGTGCAAGATTTCTGGCGATGGAGGCGAATGCCGCAATTCAATTCCTGCGCCGCTCGGCCTACCGGCCGTCGACCGTGATTCTGGATCCTCCGCGCGCAGGCGCCGCAGGCGAAATCGAGGAAATCAGTGAGTTGCGCGCCGAACGCGTGATCTACGTATCGTGCAACCTGCCGGCGCTGGGCCGCGATCTCAGGCGCTTGAGCCGGCGAGGGTACCGCCGCGAGCGCGTGCGCGCGATCGACTTTTTTCCCAACACCCACCACCTCGAAGTGGTCGCTTGCGTCGTCTTGACTTGAAGATGACGCCAGCCCTATGGTACTGCATGAATAGGCATACCGGTCTCCCACCAGAGGTCAGCGCTAGAAAATGACCAAACAGGAAAAACTGTCGCGTCGTCCAAAGGTCACGATAATTCCCGGTCGTGGCGTCGCGCAAACAATCAACTACTTGCTAGAGGATCGCGATAAGCTCGAAGGGCTTATCGCGGTGGGTCGTACGAAGGACGGAGAACTGTTCTTCTACGATGCAGGTGGGGATGTGGTCGAAGACCTCGGCACGATCGAGTATCTCAAGGCGCGAATCGTGCTTGCCCACTTCGGCGACGAATGGGAGTAGGCCGGCCGCGAACCCGTCCGATCCCGCTCGCTAAGCCCGCTGTGTCTGCCGTTTCAACCTAAGGCATTCGTCTTGCGAGGGTCACGAGCAAGACCAGGCGTTGCTGTGTTCGCTCAGGATTGCGCGCTCACCACGGAGCAGCGCAGGCATCCGATCTTCTCTATCTCCACTTCGACAACGTCGCCCGATTTCATCGGCCCCACGCCGGACGGTGTGCCGGTAGTGATGACGTCGCCGGGCTCGAGCGTCATGATATGGGAGATGTAGCTGAGCAGCTCGTCGCAAGAGAAGATTAGCTGCGAAGTGCGGCTTAGTTGGCGCCGTTCCCCGTTCAGGCGCGTTTCGATTTGGAGATCGCTCGGGTCGATATCGGTGACAATTGCGGGCCCGATCGGCGCAAACGTATCGAAGCCCTTGGAACGGGTAAACTGCCCATCGAGACGCTGTAAATCGCGGGCGGTGACGTCGTTAAGGCAGGTGTAGCCGAGCACGTACTGTCGCGCGTCCTTTACCGCCACCCGATGCGCCCTTTTTCCGATCACGACTGCCAGTTCGCCTTCGTAATCCATTCGCGAGGTCTGCGGAGGGTGAACGATATGGCCTTCGGGGCCGATCACCGAGCTCGGCGGCTTTAGGAAAAGCAGAGGCTCGCGCGGAAGCTCATGGCCCATCTCCTTCGCGTGGTCGCGATAATTGATGCCCACGGCGACAATCTTCGTGGGAACGGTTGGAGCCAGAAGTTGGGCCTCGGAAGACTTGAGGGGTTTCGCCCCTGGCGCCGGCTTGAGCTGGTCGATCGGGCCGCTGAGCGGACGCACTGCGCCGTCTTCGAGAGCGCCGTACAGTTCTTCACCTTGATGCCGGTAGCGTACGATTTTCATTTCTCGCCCTTTCTCGTGAATCGCCGCTTTTCGCACGCGAATTGCGCTTGAGAGGCGGCGCGCAAGACCATAGTATTTTTCTATATTTAACCGCCTTCTCTTTCTACAGGTCTTAGACGCAAGGATAAAGCGACAGTGGATTTAAGCCAGCGGCCCAAGCTTAGACCGGTAGAGGCGTTTCCGGTCGAACATCAGGGGCGCAAGCTTCTGTGCCTGCGTGACCCCGTGGGATTGGCCGAGCAGCCGATGCTGGTCAGCGTGGGCGCCTCTTTTGTTTTGGCGTACTTCGACGGCGAGCATTCGCTGCTGGACATCCAGTACGAATACACGCGCCGATGGGGTGAAATTCTGCCGAGCGAAAAGCTGCGCGAGCTTATTGGCGCCCTCGACGAGGCGTATTTCCTTGAAAGCCCCCGCTTTGCGGCGCGGCTGGAACAGGTGCGCGAAGACTTTCGCGCGGCTTCTAGCCGGCCGGCTGCACACGCCGGCTTGTGCTACGCCGAGCAGCCCGAACCGCTGCGAGCTGAGCTTCAGGGATATTTTAAAGCGCCGGACGGACCCGGCTATCCGCCGGCGGCCGCGCTCGACGAGGCACCCGCCGCGGGCCTGATCGCTCCTCACATCGACCCGCGCCGCGGCGGGATAGCATACGCGCACGGTTACGCGCAGCTCGCCGCGCGGCAGATGCCGGAGCTTTTTGTCATCCTGGGTACCGCACACTGCGGCGGCGGTCCGGAGCTGTTCGCCGCGACCGCCAAGGACTACTCAACGCCGCTCGGCACGGTGAAAACGGATCGCGGCTTCGTGGAACGGCTTGCGGCGCGATATCGCGCGGGAGACCTCCTTGCCGACGAGTTGTTGCATCGCAACGAGCACTCAATAGAGTTTCAGTCGCTTTTCCTTGCTTGGGCGTTCGGCACGCAGGGGTATCAGATCGTGCCGATCTTGGTAAGTTCGTTCCACGATCTGGTTGAGAGCCTTACCACGCCGGCGCGCGACGAACGTGTCGGCGCGTTCATCGAGGCGCTGCGCGAGGAGATCGACGCGCAGCCGCGGCGGGTCTGCATTATCGCGGGCGTCGATTTCGCTCATATCGGCAAAAAATTCGGTGACTCGCACGGCGCTGGGCCGGAGGTGCTTCAATGGGTCGAGCGTGAAGACCGGGAGATGATCGGTTCTATCGAGCGCTGCGACCCGGACGGCTTTTTCGCGCATGTG
>JAJYYI010000011.1 GCA_021801125.1 Deltaproteobacteria bacterium
CTGGCACGACCTCAACCCCGTCAACCAACAACCGGAGGCAGCCTAATACCAACTTGATGCTTCAACTGCTCAGCCTGCCGCGAAGATCCGATGCCTACTGCTTTTCCACCAATTGACAGACACCACCACGTTATATAGACAAACAAGAAGCGAAGCCGTCGCTGACGGCTGTGATTCAAACGGCCCTACGCCGGTTTCTGGCTAGCAAAGGATGCGTGGAACTGCCGTCGACCCAAACCCTGGCCAGGCCTCGGGAAGGCCAATAGCATCGCAAGATTAGACCAATGGCCGGATCAGCTTGGCCTTAACAGCTCGGCGATTCGTAGCGGCGCCCTTCGATAACCTCATATTTCGCGTCAAACCTGCTTCAGTAGGTCGGCGGTTCATTCCCGCTCAGCTCCACCGGCATGACCAAGGCGTTTGCGGCTCGCAGACATAACGCACAATGCTCCTCGTACGATTTTCCTATTTTTCACCTGTGCTGCAGTAGGTCGGGTGGGGAGAGGCTTGCAGACATCTGCCACGAACGCTGGATAAGCGAGGCAACGTTCGACGTCTAAGAGAAGAAGTAAGCGGGGTTGGCGTTGGCCAGGTTGCGGGGGCTGCGGCACTTGCGCGATGAGTGCCTGAGTGGGTACGCACTTCCAATGCCAGCCGATACCCGAGAGAAGCGAGAAGTTTGCGACAGGATTACAATCGGGTGCGGCTGCATGAAGCGCTGGGAAACCATGCCCTATACGACTTCGCTCGACATTGGGCAGCAACGCGGCAAGCCGTCTCGGGCATCGCTGGGCCACCGGAGGTGGCGGGCGGGATGCGTGGTGCTCCGGCGTCGGCTCCGAAACCAGCAAACCTTCTCGGTCCGTGCCCGGAGACCTTGAAAGGCGGGGACCGGAAAGCTCTCATACGAGACCGGAAGTTGGGATGCTCACCGGACGTCGTCGCTTGAGTCTGCAGAATGCGCGAGCCGTCCGCCAGACCGGCAAAAGCCGCCCGCGCTAGGCCGAATCCCATGCCTTCGCCTGTGATATAGTTTCGCGGCGCGGGTCAATTACCATCCTGGCCCATCATGGACCCGTTATTAGGGAACTAGGCAGAGTCCATCCCGTCATTTAAATTCCGGAGTAGGATAGTTCAACGAGGGAAGCCAAACGAACAAGGGCGTTCGCCGAGGCTGATCGCCGCGGTGGATGCTGCCCAATCGGCGAAGCACTCTCAACGTGAATCGCTTTCAAACAAGCGCGCAAGCTGCACCCGGTTAGCGCTTACCGAGTCAGGGGCTGCGAATAGCAAAGCTTTTCCCAAAGCGGTGGCGGCGAGGCTCGTCGCCCAATTCGGTTGAGTTTAGGCCAGCGGTTCGTGAGCGGTCTCGCGCAAACCGATAATCGCGACAATTGAAACCGCGCCGGCCGCCATCAGGTAAAGCGGCGGGGGGACATGTCCTGATTAGTTTGAACGATAAGCCAACTGGCGACCATCGGCGCGGTCCCTCCCAAGACCGCCATGCATAAGTTGTAGCTGATCGCCGTTCCGCTGCAGCGCATCGCACCCGGAAAAGCTTCGGCCGCGGTGGCCGGTTCCGCTCACATGTAGAGGCCGATTATGGCGGCCAAAGCTAGTCGGCCCGTCAAGATAGCGGAGAACGTTGTGCGATGCATCAGGCGGAACATCGGCCACGCAAGCAGCAGTATGCCGGCGCTGCCCGACAGCAGCAGCGGGCGGCGCCCGAGCCGATCGGACATCCGTCCGGAAATCGTGATTATCACCATAACGACCAGCATGCTTATCGTATTGATATCGAGCGCTTCCGATTTGCGGATGCCCAACATCCGGGTTATATAAGTCGTCACATAAACGAAGAGAGTATAAAATCCTACCGCGCCCAAGGTCTTAAATCCGATCACGCGTATGGTCACGCGCCAATGGTGCCTCGGCACCGCGAGCGTATGGTGTCTAGGCTGGCCGGGCGTGACCTCCGACACTGGCAATGCCCGCCGCAAGTAAAGTCCGGCCACGCCGATTAGGGGCCCCCTAAAAACGCCAGCCGCCATCCCCAGGTTCGCATCACCTCTGGTGGGCTTCTGAAACCGGTCCTGCGGCGCTTGAATCGTGGCAAAATTGCGCTTTAATTGCCGGCGTCCAAACGTGAGTTTACCGCGATCGTCGAACGAGCGGAGGTAGCGTGATAGTAAGTTAGTAATTCAACTGCCTAACCAGACGCGAGTCTCCGATACGACTTTTTCCACCAATTTGCAGAGGCCACCACTCGCTGCGCAACCCGCGTTATCGCTGGTGAAACGTCGGGCATGATCGTGCGAAGACAGCGTCAATCAAGTCGATATGCTCCTCGATGCTACGAGCGTCAGATGTCATTTCCGCCTAGGCGCAGGGGTTTCTCCAAACATTGCCGCTACAGCCGCACAGAATATGTTAGCCGCGCTGCGCTGTGCGGCGCCGGCATCATCAGCCAGCATGCGAATTCCCACGCCAGCATTGTTTGGAAGCTCGGTGACACCGAGGATTGACCGCAATCCCGCCGCCGTCGTCTCCAATTCCTCTCGAGATGGCAGTTTGTCGTTGTCTGCCAAGATAAATACGTTAACGACGACGCGCCATCTTCCCACAGGCGATGCGGGTCCGCTGAGGTCGCGTCCGCTGAGGCAAAAGCGATCTCGCAAGACCAAGGTGTCGTTGGAATCGTATACTGAGACGTCCGATTCCACTTGATCGAAGATCTCGCCGCGCCTCTTGAAATCGAACCACGTAAAGGCATCTTGCAGTACGACCACGGCATGGTCTCGCAATTTAACTGTCGTCTTTGCGATAGCGTAGGCGCCAGGGAACAGGATCAACGGTTCCGGCGTATACGCCAGGAAGCATCCCTCCCCAACATCGACTTGCATCTCCTGTCTGGCGGGACTGCCATGACAGTCGTGCACAATAGTGGCGGCTTGCGTCGTGATATGCGCTGCGGCGCCGTTGCGGGCGGTCAGTCTGCTTATGAGCCGATCGCCGCGGTAAAGGCCTCCTGATGAGGATTGCTGATACAGCGTCACGAGTGACGGTATCGATGGGTCCAGCTCGAATGGCCGCGTCAGATGATACGGGTACGACACGTATTGTCGTTCAATATACGTCCTTGAACCATGCCGCTCGAACACTACGTCGAACCGGCCCTCGCGTTGATGCCGATATAGTTGTGGTGAGAAATCCATCCGTCCGACCACCAGTACGGCATTAACGAAAAAGCGTTTCCGTTATGATCCGATCGGCAACCTCACTCACGCCCTCGCCAGATCGGCAGTTTGTCATCGCTATTGGTCGGTCCGCTCTCACCGCCGTTGCCTCGTTGGCCATCCGAGCTAGATCCACTCCAACATACTGGGCGAGATCCACCTTGTTGATCACAAGCAGATCGCTCTTAATAACTCCCGGACCCTTCTTACGTGGAATATCCCCACCTCCCGCAACATCGATTACAAACATCCACCAATCGACCAGATCCAAAGAGAACGTAGAGGCTAAGTTGTCTCCACCGCTCTCGATTAGGATCAGATCGGTCTGAGGGAATTGCGCCTCGAGTTCATCCGCCGCAGCGATATTCAGCGTGGGATCTTCTCTGATAACCGTATGCGGGCAGGCGCCTGCCTCTACCGCGGCGACGCGCTTGGGATCAATGAGTCCTGAGCGCCGAATTCTTTCGGCATCTTCGGTTGTTACCAGATCATTGGTGACAATTGAAAGCGAGACGCCGCGCTGCACGAACTCAGGGATGAGTCGCTCAATCAAGGCGGTCTTTCCCGAACCGACCGGGCCGCCGATACCTATCCGAGCGGCACCGGGCCTGGATTCAGCAGCGCCTTTCTCGTGGATTCGCCCGGTCAATTGCGTCACCGCAGCATGTAGCGCTGCGCCAAGGGCAACACTTGGGCCGGTTCGCATGTCGCCAGTTGACCGTCAACGAAGACGTCAAAAGTTTGGGGATCGACGCGAATATCCGGGCATACGTCATTGTGTAGCATGTCGGATTTCTTTAGGGTGCGCGTTCCTCGCGTCGGCAACAGAGTTTTGCGAAGATCGAGCTCATGCGCCAAGCCGGCTTCGATAGCCAGTGGATGGACGAAGCAAACTGAAAGCGCCTGCTTGGCCCGACCAAACGCTCCCCATTGTGGCCGAAGCATGACCGGTTCACAGGTCATTAACGATGCGGCACTGTCGCCCATCGCACCCCATACGATGAAGCCGCCCTTGATCACCAGCTCGGGCTTGATGCCGAAGAAAGGTGCGCGCCACAGCACGATATCCGCAAGCTTCCCATCCTCCAACGAGCCGACATGCTCGTGGATTCCGAACGTACGCGCAACGTTGATAGTGTATTTGGCGATATACCGCTTGATGCGCTCGTTGTCGCCGAAGCGGGTCCTCTCTTGCTCCAGCCGGCCTCTCTGCTTTTTCATTTTGTCGGCCAACTGCCAGGTACGGCAGATGACTTCATTGATGCGGCCCATTCCCTGGCTGTCCGAGCCCAGCATCGAGATCGCACCGAGGTCGTGCAAGATGTCTTCGGCCGCGATCGTCTGCGCGCGGATGCGGCTTTCGGCGAAGGCGACATCCTCCGGGATAGCCGGGTTGAGGTGGTGGCACGTCATCGTCATGTCAAGGTGTTCGTCAAACGTGTTCACCGTGTAGGGATTGGTGGGGTTCGTCGACGAAGGAAGGCACCATGGAATGCCAGCCACGCGGATAATGTCCGGCGCGTGGCCGCCCCCGGCTCCTTCGGTGTGGTAGGTGTGAATTGTGCGGCCTGCGATGGCCTCGAGCGTATCCTCGACAAAACCTGACTCGTTCAGGGTGTCGGTATGGATCTGCACCTGGAAGTCGAGTTCATCAGCAACGCGCAGGCAGGTGTCGATGGCGGCGGGCATAGAGCCCCAGTCTTCATGCAACTTCAGGCCAAGGCAGCCTGCTCGAATTTGCTCGTGCAGGGATGCGGATTTATGCGAATTGCCACGCCCCAGAAAACCAAAGTTCAGCGGCCATTGCTCGGCCGACTGCAGCATCTTGCCAACGTTGAACGCGCCGCCACAGTCGATACCAACGGAGATTGGCCCCAGCGACCCGCCGAGCATCGTGGTCACTCCGGAAGCGATTGCGTGCTCGCATAGTTGCGCACTATCGAAATGTACGTGGGCGTCGATTCCTCCCGCCGTGGCAATCATTCCCTCGCAGTTCCGGACGGTCGTCGCTTGAGAGACCACAAGGCGCGGATGGACCCCGCTCATAACGTCAGGGTTTCCGGCTTTGCCGATGCCGACAATGCGGCCTCCCTTGATACCCAGGTCGCCCTTGACGATACCCACGACCGCATCGATTATGAGAACATTGCACAGCAGAAGGTCCAGGGCGCCCTCGTCGCTCGTGACGCCCGCAGCGAGGCCGGCCCCGTCGCGCAGCGTCTTGCCGCCGCCGTGCAGGCATTCGTCACCGTAGACAGCGTAGTCTTTCTCGACGACGGCAACGAGTTCGGTGTCGCCAAGGACCAGCCCATCTCCCGTCGTCGGGCCATACATAGCGGCATAATCTTTTCTTTTGATAGTGGCCATCGCTCAGCTCGTCACACCTCGCCGAATTTACGAGCGCGCGCTCGTTCCAACGCCGCTTCTCTTACTTTTGGGTCATCGACGCAGCCCTCCGTAAGCCCGTTTAAGCCGGACAACGTCTTGGTTCCACCGAACTCTGTAAGTCTGACGACCTTTTCCTGTCCTGGTTCGAAGCGCACCGCTGTTCCCGCAGGGATGTCCAACCGCATGCCGAAGGCAGCCTCTCGATTAAACTTGAGCGCCTTGTTGACCTCGAAGAAATGATAATGGCTGCCGACCTGCACGGGCCGATCTCCTGTGTTGATTACGGTTATATTTTCCTTTCGCCGGCCGGCGTTTAGTTCAATTTCACCCCCCTCGCATATGAGGCGCCCCGGCTCGAGGGATTGCGGCGACGAGTCCGTCGTTGGCCTAAGCGGCTCGTGGACGGTGACGAGCTTTGTGCCGTCGGGAAACGTGGCTTCAACTTGCAAGATCCGAAGCATGCTGGCTACGCCGTCCATGACGTCATTCTGTGTCAACACCCGCGAGCCGTGGGCCATCAAATCCGCGACGCTCTTGCCCTCACGCGCCCCTTCGAGAATCTCATCGGAGATTATCGCCACAGCTTCCGGATAATTGAGGCGCAGGCCCTTAGCCTTTCGTTTTCGCGCTAATTCGGCCGCAGTGAAAATCGTCAGTCGTTCTAGTTCGGTTGGTGTTAGGAGCATTTCCCATCTCCGTTGCTTGCTGATTTTTCCCTATCGCGACACGCGATCAACCTAGTTGGAGAAAAGCCGCTGGTCTGCGCAGCGATGGAGCATAATGGCGATCTCAGACAGGGGTGTGAAGGCGCTCAACGGTTGATCGTCCTCAACTTTATATAAGGGAGCGGAGGCGACTTTTTTGAGGAGGCGCGTGAGAGTTTTTTGCGCCTCTAATGCGGGAACGATTCCGAGGCGGATGCCGGCAGTGCTTAGTGAGGCGGCGCACTGGTATGCGCTTACCTCGACCGCCATGCTCTCGCTCATTCCGATCGAAGACCACAGCAAGCCTTGGACAAGCGGGAGATGGCCCAGAGCCTCGTGATTGCGGATCTTCGTTCGATACAACGAGGCAGCTTGCGAGCCCAGGCGCTCGTGTGCGACCAGAAGCGCAACCCCATTACGCCGCGATCCGGCGCGCAGCGCGTCGACTAGGATGGATGCCTCAATTTCTCTATCCAAAGCCGTCAAGCGCCCCAGATCATTCTTTAGTCGGTAGCTTCGGACGAGCGCTACTCGGTCGGCGGTCATCCAGCGATGAAACAGTTGCACCTCGACGAACGCCTCAAAATCGAAGGTGCCGATTTGATCAGCTATCGTCGATGATGCTTCGAGCCCTTGCGAAAAGGCGAAGCTTCCGGACGGGAATGCACTGTCGGCCTGCTGGAGGGAGATGAGCAGAGAAAGATCCATCTCACTCAATTTCTTCCGTCGCCGTGGAATGCGCTTCGGTTGCGACGACACGACCGGTTTCGATCAGGCCTTTGACGCGGCTGGTGTATGCCTCGATGGCCCCGGAAATCGCAACGAGCAGGTCGCATCCGTCGAACTTTACGCGCCAATGGAGATTGCCGGCCTGGTAACCAAGCTCGGTTGCCGCGGCCGCTGTCGTCGGAGCGAGCCTGAGCCAGCGCTGGGGGCCAGCGCGGACGACGAGCACATAATCATCCAACAGCAACAATACGGCGCCATCGGTCAGTCTTTGATCGCGAGGGAGGCTGATGGCTATGTCACGCCCGCGGGCGGTTGTCGCTTTCAGCCGGTGACGACCGAGGTCCTCTGGGGCAATCGTTACTGTGTCAAGGCCACCATGGTGCATTGCGTGATGCACTCTTGCGTGAAGGTCAGCGTCTGACGTATGTCCGACGATTTTTTCTATAAGGAGCATCACTGCCCCGCCGAAATGTAGGGGATGAAGTGCCTACGGGGTCCGTTGACCAGTTCAAAGAGCACCGCCGTGATGACCACAGTTCCCTGCGGCGCCGCCGGCTCAGTGGACGACGACAGTCGAGCGCGACAAACGTAACCAAAAAGGCGGGAATTCGTCAAGATGCCGGCAGGTTGGGGAAACGCCGTGCGCCGCACTGGCTCGTGTCTTGATGGGCTGGGCTCAGCCCCTCGGCGCCATGACCGACGAGGCCTTGATTACCTTCGAGTAAGCGCTGCGAGTCAGCCGTGCGGAATTAATCGTGCGGCCTGATAATGTGCCGTACCGTGGCGAACTGCGGCGTAAACTCGGCCAGGACGCTGCAGCCGAGGCCAACCTTCGCGAGGCGATCTCGCTGACCCAAGAGATGAGCGCCCGTGTAGGCCCGGATATTCCCCGTCACGACGGGTTGTACGGTATGGGACGATTGAGGAAGAGGGGAATCTCGGCTCGTCTTATTTATTTGACTGAGCGAGGTGACGAGGGTCGAACTCGACAATCTGACCCGGTTGTGGCCCTGGAACTGTTCCCTCGAGATCGGTGTCTTTACCGCCTTCGAGGGCTCGTTTCTGACGTTCAGCCACGCGCTCGACGCGGCGTTGCTCCTTTCGCTGTTGCTTCTGTTTGCGGGCACGTTCTCTCTGGCGTTTATCCATGCATTCCCCTAGAGCACGTGAACGGGATTCTCGATCCGGTGGAGGGCCGCGAGGCAGTCAATAAATGACGCGGTCCGGCGCACCCCTTAAGGGGCGCGCCGGACCAGTCGCTTAGCGCATCAGTTTAAGGCGAGAGCGCGGGCTGTCTCGGTGTTTACCACCGGTTACGGCCTCGCCCTGCGCCGCCGCCACTGTTTCGGTCGCGGTTGCCTCGGCCGAAGCCGGACTCGCGCGGCTTAGCCTCGTTCACCTTGATGTTCCGGCCTTTGAGGTCGGAATCGTTGAACTGCTGGATCGCGTTGGCGGCTTGTTCCGAGGTGGTCATCTCGACAAAGCCGAAGCCTTTCGACTGACCAGAGAACTTGTCCGTGATGACGGTGGCGCTTTGCACCTCGCCAACTTGGGAGAAGAGTTCGTGGAGGTCTTCATTTGATACCGAGTAGGCCAGATTGCCTACGTATAACTTGCTGGGCATTTTGCCCTCCGAGAGTTTATGCCGGGGTGGTTCCGAACAGCGAGACCCGGGCTTATTCCCGGATGGATGTGAAAGGAACTTCCGAACGTTACAAAGTTGAGAATACGCCGTCCGCCTGGCTAAAGATAGTCCCCCTTGCTTTGGCCGACGCTCTCTTTTTCGAACGCGCCAAGCTCTGGCTTCAAGGGAAGGATGTACTTCCGCACCAGCAGGGGATAAAGTCATTGTGCTTGCCGTCGGATACGGCCCATCCCAGACCAGCGCAGGTTGCGTGCTGGGACAATCCGAACCGCTTGAGCCGCAAGGAGGTCGGTGGTGCCCAACGTGTACGTCGGCAACCTAACCATCGGATTACCAGTAGCGACTTTCTGATGCATTTTTTACGCGCCGGAGGGGCGCTGCGGGTGCTTGCCATTACAAACAGGAAATCCGGACTCTGCCGCGGTTTCGGTTTCGCAGAGATCGCGGACCTTGCCGACGTGCCGGTCGCGTTGAGCCTGTTGAGCGACGCCCTGCTCAACCGACAACTGACAAAGATCAAACCACATCGCGCGCTGCGCAACGGCAAAGCGCGCAAGAGCGCGGTCGCCCGGCAGTCGCACGTATAACGTTCACGATCAGGGCCGTAAGAAGCGGTGGGAGAACTCAATGCTGGAAACCAACTGGGCGACACACGACTTCACCGTCAAGATGCTCGACTGGTCCGCTTCGCGCGGTTCAAGGCTCGCGTATAGCTGCCGCAGATGCGGCCGAAAGTTCTGTCGCTTTTCGCTGGTGAGCCGCGATCCGTGGGCAATCGACGGAGAAGGGCGCCGGCTCGACATTACGATTAGTAACCGATGGTTGGCCGAGGCGTGCCCCGGTTCGTTCAACGCCAGAGATGATGAAGACCGAAAGCATTTGTCCAAGTCTGGATCGCATTCATAGCTGTTCTCTCTGAGAGCGGATCGCGCCGGCCCTCCTATCGGTAGGTCCATCCAATCAATCGTTCAGGAAAAAAAAAGGAGCTCATAGGGATGGAGGCGCGGCGCTTGATGTCGCAGGCGATGCAACCATCGCTCAACAGGCGGATCTCGGCTTCCGCAACAGAATGGCCATGGTGGCGCACCACGCGGCAAAACCGGATCATTCTTCCCTGGTTAATTCTGATTCACGCCACCGCGCTGGTTGGTCTGATTCTGTTTCCCCTGCCCGGGTGGCACGTGGTGCTGGGTGCGGCGACGATCGCGTGGCTGGGCGGAATCGGCACGACCGTGGGCTATCATCGTGCGATCGCTCATCGCGCTTTGCGACCGCATCCGGCAGTCCGTGCGGTATTAATCTTTCTCGCGATGTTCAATGGCTCGGGATCGCCGATTACATGGGTGGCGAGCCATCGACTGCATCATGCGAATGCCGACACGCTCGATGACGTTTCGAGTCCGGCGCTGCACGGATTCTGGTGGGCTCATCTGCGATGGTTGTGGCAGGTCGATTCACCTCCGGTGGAGCGCTATTGCCCCGACCTGGATCACTTTTCGTATCGAATCTGGCATCACCTTCAGCCCGCGATCCTGACGTTGTCATACTTTGGCGGATTGTATTTCGGTCTGGCGGCATTCTTCTGGCTTGGAGCGATTCGCTTGGTCTTTTCGCTTCACGCGCAATGCTTCGTGAACAGCGTATGCCATACCGAACCGAATACTCCGTTCGGCGAGGACTCGAGCCGCAACGTGAGATGGCTAGCTGTGATGCATTTCTTCCAGGGTGAGAACTGGCACCGAAACCATCATGCTCGCCCAGGCATCGCGTGTCTGGGATGGGCTTGGCATCAGCCGGATGTTGGCTACGCGTTGATCTGGGTTCTGGAAATGATGGGACTAGTCAGCGAGGTTCGACGGATCCGGCGCGTCGGGGCCTGAGGAGCGCTCGAAACCGATGGCGGCGAGGGAGGTGCGCAGATGACGAAATCGACGAGTCGAAACGCGTAACGGTTCTCGTAGTATGCAAAAACGCAGCGGCAGTGCGTGAGGATGTGTCCGGGGACAGTCCCTGTCCAGCAATGACTGCGTCGTTTGACCCGCTTCGCGTGTGCGCAGCGCCTTTTTTGCTTCGGAACGTTGGCTCACTATGGAAGGACAGGGTCTGTTTGTGGCGTCAGGACGGTTAGCCCCGTCTCACCCACACCTCAGCATCCGCCGGTTGTCAACACCGCATGGCGTCAACCAGTTGACAGTCGAGGCCGCCATCAATTCGCGTTTCAAAAACGCGGAGTGGGCGGAGAGCAGTTAGCGTCGGACTGCCGCATCGGCTGAAGAACGAGATCTTCAGGTTTGGTTTAGGATTGCCGCGCCTCGGAGCATTCCCCGCGCTATCCTGTCCGCCTTGAGGCTAAATCGGTTCGAATACAAGAAGCCGTGCGCTTCGGCGCGCTCTTTGAACCGGCGCAGAGTTGCCCGCCAACGCCGCGGCGCGGCAGCCCCAGGTCCGTTTCGCGGTCGTTGCGTGCATAATAGCGAGCGCAGTTCAACTCATTGATGCAAGAATAGAGATGGCAACGTTGATTGAGCGCAGGGGCGAGCGAAGGTCCTTTGGGCATGAACCCGAGCACCGTCCCTAACGGGAGGTGAAAGCGATGTCTAATGACGTAACCTTTGCGATAAGCGCGCTTCCTCCCTCGGCCAGATTCGCTACCCGAGCCGAGGTTTGCGAGCACAAGGGAATCGGACATCCGGATACGATTTGCGACGGCGTTGCTGAGGCGGTCTCGCGAGCCCTCAGCCAAGCGTATCTGCGCGCATACGGGGAGGTGCAGCATCACAACGTCGACAAGGCGCTCCTTATAGCCGGCCGAAGCGCTCCGCGCTTCGGCGGCGGGGAAATGCGCGCTCCTATCCGACTAATCCTGTGCGGACGCGCTACGACCCTGCCCGACGCCGATTTAGACCACTTTGTCCGCCAGGCCGCCCTAGACTACCTGGTACAGGCCCTTAGGTGCGACCCGAGCATCTTTTCGGTCGAATCGGTTATCGGCGAGGGGAGCCCGGGCCTCCGGCAGGTCTTTTCACGCGGCGGTGTGGTTCCGCTCGCAAACGACACGTCCTTGGGCGCGGCCTACGCTCCGTGCTCGGCGCTGGAGCGCAAAACGCTGGAGTTGGCTCGCGTCTTGCGCTCGCCTGAGTTTCGGCGCGCTATCCCGGCCGCCGGCGACGATTACAAAATCATGGGGGTTCGTCTTGATCAGCGCCTGCGCTTTACCGTAGCCCTGGCCTTCGTTGACCGCGAGGTCCCCACGCTTGACCGCTATTTCGAAATGAAAGCGGAGGCGATTCGCTACCTCGAAGACGCGGCGGACCTGCCCGGTGTGGTGGACCTGAACATGCTTGACGATCCCGATGCAGGAGACGAGAGCGGAGTCTATCTTACCGTCACGGGGCTTAGTGCCGAGCAGGGCGACGACGGGCAAGTCGGCCGGGGTAATCGGGTGACCGGGCTTATCACGCCATGCCGCAGCATGTCGCTCGAAGCGGCTGCCGGAAAAAATCCTGTCACGCATGTCGGTAAGCTTTATAACGTTCTCGCGCTGGAGGTGGCCAAGGCAATCTACAGTGGGATCGACGGTGCGCTGGAAGCCTCCGTGCAGATCCTTTCCACGATCGGTAAACCTGTCACGCAACCGCAGCTTCTGTCTATCAACACATTTGTCGCGGACCCGACGGACCCGCGTCTCTACCGAAACATCGAGGAAATCGCACGTTCATGTCTGAACCGTATCAGCGAGATTTCGCGGCGGCTCATTGCCGGCGAAATTGCCGTTTTCTGATACGGTCTTTCGCGGCGAGTTTGGATCCATATGCGCGAGTATCTGTTCGGCCTGCCAAAAGCGATCATGCGCGTGTTTGGATTGTCACGTCGTGAGAGTGCGGCGAACCATGGACTGCCCCGGTCGTCGAGCCTACCCGGAGGATTCGATCCGCTACAGGCGTTGATAGAAGCGCAGCGGGAGCTAATCGAAGCGGTTGCCCCGCGCGTGCTGGACGACGCCGCCAAAGCGCGCGTCGCCCAGATTCGCCGGCGGATGCTCGCCGAGGCCAAGAAGGTGAGCAGGGATCCAGCGCTGATGAACCGCGCGGAACAGCTCGGCATGCTAAACCAGATCAAGAGTTTGGTCCGAGAGGCTGACCGGCGCCCTCGCTAACTGCGGCAATTCGCTGTCAGAGTTCGCGCGGGCGCGCCGCCTTTACCTGCCGATTTAAGAAGGGGATGCTTCTGCCCTTGAGCGCCAGGTTCCAGTAGATCCACGGCAGTCCGTACCGCTTTAAAAGCCACATGTCGTAACGTTCCTTGAACGTGTCGATGAAGCGGAGTGTCGGCGCAGGCTTGCCGCTGTAATCGAATTCGCAGAGCAGCATCTTGCCGTACCCGGTGACTATGGGGCAGGCCACGTATCCGTCATAGTGCGCCGTTAATTCCTTTCCTTTCATCAGAGTGAGCAGGTTTGAGGCGACAACCGTGGCCTGCTTGCACGCCGAGGCGCCGGTCTTCGAGTTCGGCGTTCCGGCGGCGTCGCCCAGGGCGAAAATTTCCGGGTGGTCAAGATGCCGCAAAGTGTACTGGTCGACTTTGATCCAGCCTTTGTCATTCGCCAAGCCGCTTTTCCGCACGAACTCAGGGCTGCCCTGGGGCGGCGCGACATGAAGCAGGTCGTAATTGATTAAAACGCGATCTCGAGACGGCTCTTTGGTAATTGCGAAGATCGCCTCGCGCTTCTCGGGGCGAATTTCGACGAGTTCGTGATTGTAGCGCGGCTCGATGCCGTAGCGCTCCAGCACGGCGTTCAATACCGTCGCGTATTCTTTGATCCCGTAGATTGCGGCGCCGCCGCAACCATAAATTACCTGCGTGGAGCGCGAGATACCCGTGCGGCGAAAATAGTCAGCCGCCAGATACATGATCTTCTGCGGCGCACCGGGGCATTTGATCGGGTACGACGGCATATGGAAGAGCGCCACACCTCCCTTGAAGTTTCGAATCAAATCCCACGTCTTTGGGGCCGTTTCATACTGATAATTCGTCGATACGCTGGTCATATTCAGTGCTTCGCGCAGACCCGGTACGCCGTCTAGGTTCAAGGTAACGCCGGGTGCCAGAACGAGAAAATCATAGCTAACGATGGTTCCCGATTCAGTTGCGATATGACGTTTAATCGCATCGATTTCACCGACTCGTTCCTTAAGCCAGCGGATGCCGCGCGGGATGTAAAGAGATTGCGCCCGAACGGACGTCTCTTTGTGCACCACGCCGGCGCCAACCAACGTCCACAAAGGCTGATAGAAATGGCGGTCAGATGGCTCAACTATCGCTAAGTCAACTTCTCCGGCCCGCGCGAGCAATGCCGCTACCGATGTTCCGCCGGTACCGCCGCCAACGACAACGACCTTGTAATGGCTATTCGCTTTCATCAATAAACTCCTCAGCCAGGAACCACCACGCCCCTTAGCGCGCTGGGTTATATCCAGACAGCTAGAAGTTCGACCACGCGATAGCGACCCTGGCCAGCCGTAAGGCTTTCTCGGCGCGTGGCCGCGCTCGCAAAGAACTGGACGCCCGGATCGCTTCTGCGGCGAGCGGTAGGCGGCCTCGGTTCGTAGCTGTGACCGCGCGGATCCGTCGCTTGGAAGCAAACCCAAGTGCTGCACGACAGGGCCCGGCCTCCACCGGACGTCCAGTTTGTTTGATTTGTCCTATAGGGCGCCCATCTCGCGGCTAGAATTCACCTTGTCCACTATGCGACCGAAAGGTGGGCGCAGGCGAGCGGATTCTACTTCCCAGATCCAACCGCTCACCGAGACTTCCTTTGGAATCAGCGGATGATTGCGCACATACTCAACTTGCAGCGCGCAGACCTCGTCGACGTTCTCGAACGTCTTTAGCCATTTGGCCAAAGAACCTTTCTCAAGCTTCAATTCCGGGAGACCCGGTTCGAGCTGAAGGTCATCGAGGTTTAGGCCTTGAGCTTCAAGCGCAGCGACCAGCGTTTGCGCTCGGGCCGCCATCATTCCGCATTCGGTATGATTGACGATCACAATCTCGGTGGTGCCGAAGAACCTGCAACTTAGCATCGCGGAGCGTATCGCGTCGGCCGTTATCAGGCCGCCGGCGTTGCGAAACACATGAGCGTCGCCACGGTCGCCGCGGATACCGAGCGCGTCATCCAGGGGTAGCCGCTCGTCCATGCAAGCGCATATCCATAATCGCCGATTATTTGGAACGCCAAGTTGGCGTCGCAGAGCCCAGTTCTTTCTTGCTTCGAAATCATGCTCCAGTTGTTGCCTAAGACTCATTTCCTTGAAACTCCAAATTGCGGGCGAAGCCAGATCGGACACGGCCGCTGAGGGCGTAAGCAAACCATCACGCCGCGGGGGATGACCCGGCGCGCCTCCAAAGGTGGAAGCAAAGCTTGACGGAATATTAATTTGAGTGAGTTACGCGAAAATCAGTTCTGCTCTTCTGGTGGAAGAGCAGAACAACACAAGCACAGACGGGCGCGAATGCCGTCACGATGAGCGACATCGACTGGGCGCCAACGGCGGGCATTGCTTTGTCGTTTTAGGCTTTTACTCATCGTCCGCGCTAATATTTAAGTCTTGGCGACACAGGCTGTCAAGCTTAGGCGCGCTTGGTGGAAACTGCGGAGAGGATGGCGGCCGGTTCACCGACCAGGTTGGCGCGGAGTGCAGTGGGTCAAATGGTCCGGAGAGACGGCCGACAAGGGAATGTCGGACGAAGGAGTTTCATGCCACCGCGGGCGGTGCTCACTTCACCACCAGGACGGGTATATTGGCTAGGTCGATAACGCGGCGCGTAACGCTGCCGGCAAATACGCGGCGCGCTCCACGCCGGCCGGTTTTTCCCATCACGACGAGATCAACGGCCTCTTTTTCGGCGAGCTTGAGGATCTCTTCGTGGGGTGTCCCGTGCTCGATTATACCGCGGACGGGAACCGAGCTTTGCGCGGCAAGTCTTTCAATCTCGGCGATGTACTTGGACGCGTTTGCGCTCAGGGTTTTGCGCGCTTCCCTTTCCTCCTTGTTAATGGTGCGGCAGAATTCCTTGACGATTTCGTCGTCGACGACATGGGCCGCCAGGAGTTCTCCCCGGTTCTGGGCGGCCATCGAAATCGCCGTCCGCGCCGCCTTAAGCGAGCCTTCCGAGCCGTCGGTGGCCACCAGAATTTTACGAAACGAATTAGTCATGGTCCTTCCCGTCGCCGCGCCTGCACTCGCTTGAGTTGAAAAAGAGCTTCTCTTTCACGTTCCTCGAGGCCGTCTTCCATGTAAGTCAGAGTTTCTCGATATTGGGGAATCAAAAGGTTTTGCAGCGCGTTGACCCGCTTCTGAGTCTTGCGCAGTTCGACCGCCAGCCGCTGAAATGCGATCTCGAGCTCGGCGAGCTCGATTAATCGGCGCATCGCCGCGAGAAACTTCTGCCTGGCGAGGTCGAGTTCCAGCGACGAGCTAAGCAAGCCCCAGGGCGGCGACGGATCCTTGGTTTCCCAGTTCAGCAGCGGCAGCACCACTCCGAAAAGGCTCCTCTCCTGCACGGAGATTTCCGCCAGCGGCGGCGAGGCGAGCGCGGCGCGCGCAATCTGGTCCCGTCCCAGCGCGGCGCATGCCGCCGCCAGTTCCTTGTACGCCTCGGTCAAGAGGGACGCGGCTTCGGCGCGCGCTCGGCGCATGTCCTCCATGTGGCTGAAGACCTCGCGCAAGATGACTTCCCGCTTTTCGTCGAGCAGCTGCCGTCCCTCCTGCGCAAGCCCCAGATCCTCCTTCAGGCGCAGCAGGTTGCTCTTAGTGGTCGGTAACGGAAGACGAGCCATAGGCTATTTCAGATGCTCCGCGATTTCCGCCTCGCTGACCCGCGTCAGATCGGCAACCGGAATCTGGCGAAGCATGGTCCATCCGAGGTCGAGCGTATGCTCGATTGATCTGTTGGTCGTGAAGCTCTGGCCGATAAACTCCTTCTCGAAGTTTCTTCCGAAGTCGAGGTACATGCGGTCGCGCCCGGCAAGCTCTTCCTCGCCGATAATCGACGCCAGCATCCGGATTCGCCGCGTGTAGGCGTACGCGCTATAAAGCTGGTTGGAAAGATGCGCATGGTCGCTGCGCGTTCGGCCCTCGCCGATACCGTCGCTCATCAAGCGCGAGAGCGAGGGCAGGACGTTTATAGGCGGATAAATTCCCGCGCGGTCAAGGTCGCGCTCCAGAACGATCTGACCTTCAGTGATATAGCCTGTCAGGTCGGGAATGGGATGAGTAATGTCATCATTGGGCATGGTCAGAATCGGAACCTGGGTGATCGAGCCCGGCTTGTCTTCGATTCTGCCGGCTCGTTCGTAGAGCGAAGCCAGATCGCTGTAGAGGTAGCCGGGGTAGCCTTTGCGGCTCGGCACCTCGCCTTTCGCGGACGCCACTTCCCGCAACGCCTCGCAGTACTGGGTCATGTCCGTCATAACCACCAGCACGTGCATTCCGCGATCGAAGGCCAGGTACTCGGCGAGAGTCAGCGCAGTTCGCGGCGTAACCAGGCGCTCGACCGCCGGATCGTCGGCGAAGTTCACGAACATGGCCACGCGCGGCAGCGCGCCGCTCTCCTCCACGCTGCGGCGAAACATCTCGGCGACGTCCCGGTTGGCGCCCATAATCGCGAAGATCACCGCGAACCCTTCGCGTTCGCCGGGCACTTCCGCCTGCTGCACGATTTGCGCGGCGAGCTGGTTATGGGGAAGGCCGCTTCCGGAAAAGATCGGCAGCTTCTGCCCGCGTACCAGAGTATTCATGCCGTCGATCGCCGAGATTCCGGTTTGAAGAAAGTCCTGCGGATAGGCCCTGACGGCGGGGTTGATCGCCGCGCCGTTGACATCGCGCCACTCGCGAGCGAGCGGCGCGGGGCCTCGGTCAAGCGGCCGTGCGAAGCTGTCGAACGTGCGGCCGAGCATCTCGGCCGCCACCGGCACCTCCAGGCCTCGGTTGAGGCATCTTACCCGGGTGCCGGTCGGCGAGAGCCCTTCCGTTCCCTCGTACACCTCGATCGCGACAGTCTCCGCGCTGGCAATCAGAACGCGACCCGTCCGCGACCGGTGGTCGTCGCCGACGACCTCGACCATCTCCCCGTAGGAAATCCGCGTGCTGCCCTGCAAAAACACCAGCGCACCGGAAATACCCTTGAGTCCGCAAAAGACTTTGCCGCTCTCTGTTCTCATTTTAGTTTTTGGTATTCGCCGAAAAGGGCATCCATCTCGCGGTCGATTTTGGCATTCAGTTCGCCGAGCAACTCCAGTTTGTCGTTGGGGATTTTTTCCTTGGCGCGCACCAACTCCTCACGCACCGCGGTCTCGCGGATACGGTGAATCGGCGCGCCCTTTTTCACGACCTCCTTCGCCCGGTCCACGAAATGCAGCACAGCCTTCAGCAGGCCGAGTTGCTTTTCCGGGCTACAGAAGGTGTCGGTCGTATCGTTTGCGTTTTGCTGGAGGCAGGCTTCCTGAAGCAGCCGCGAGCCCTCGATCACCAGGCGCTGGTCGTCCGGCAGCGCATCCTCGCCGATTAACCGCACGATCCTTTGAAGCCGGCTGTCCTCCTGAAGGAGCTGCATGGCCTTCTCCCTGAGATCCTTCCAATGGGGATCGTGATGGCTATGCCACCATTCGGCAACGTCATCCAGATAGCCACTGTAGCTCTCGAGATAGTTGATCGCCGGGAAATAACGGGCCGCGGCCAGCTCCTTGTCGAGTGCCCAGAAGCATCGCGTGAAGCGTTTTGTATGCTGCGTCACCGGCTCCGAAAAGTCGCCGCCCGCGGGTGATACGGCGCCGATGATAGTGACCGACGCCTCCGGACCTGCCAGCGTCTTTACCCGCCCGGCTCGTTCGTAGAACTGCGCGAGCCGCGCTGCCAGATACGCCGGAAAACCCTCTTCGACGGGCATCTCCTCCAACCGCCCGGAGACCTCGCGCAGCGCTTCCGCCCATCGTGAGGTGGAGTCCGCCATCAGGGCAACGTGGTATCCCATGTCGCGGTAGTACTCGGCGATGGTGATGCCGGTATAAATGCTGGCCTCTCGCGCGGCCACGGGCATGTTCGAGGTATTCCCAATCAGCACGGTCTTTTCCATCAGCGGTCGTCCGGTGCGCGGGTCGGTGAGCCGCGGAAAATCCATTAGAACCTCCGCCATCTCGTTGCCGCGCTCACCGCATCCGACATACACGATGACGTCGGCGTCGGCCCATTTTGAGAGCTGATGCTGCGTGACGGTCTTGCCGGTTCCGAATCCGCCGGGTATCGCGGCGGTTCCTCCCTTGGCCAGGGGGAAGAACAGGTCGAGGATTCGCTGGCCGGTAATCAGCGGTACGACCGGCGGCAGATGCTCGAGGTAAGGGCGTTGACGTTTCACCGGCCAGTGCTGCGCCATAGTGATGGGGGTTTCAGCGTTGTCGTGGCGAATCACGGCGATTACGTCGGAGATGGTATATTCGCCCTCGGGCGCGACGGTGACGAGCTTCCCTTGACGATCCGGCGGCACCAGCACTCGATGCTCCATGACGGGCGTCTCTTGAATCACTCCGAGCACGTCGCCGGCTTGCACTGTTGTTCCCGCCGCTTTGCGCGGGGTGAAGCCCCAGCGCTGCGAAGGGTTGAGCGGAGGAGCCTTCGCCCCTTTTTCAACGTAGGCTCCGCGCTGCTGCAGAACGTTGAGCGGGCGTTGAATGCCGTCGAAGACGCTGCCGATAAGTCCGGGACCGAGCGTGACAAACATCGGCAGACCGGTTCCATACACCGGGTCGTCGGGCCTTACCCCGTCGGTCTCTTCGTAAACCTGGAGCAGGGCCTGCTGGTCGGATACGCCGATAACCTCACCAATCAATCGCTCGGCTCCGACTTCGACCTGTTCGCCCATGAAGACCTGGTTCGACAGGTTGGCTCTGACTACCGGTCCGCTGATCCAGGCTGTTCGCCCGACGAGATTAGACGCGGTTTGCGCGCCGGCTCTTGTCGAATCGTTCATGTTTCGTCCCAGTGCGCCTCCTTGCCCCATAAGGCCTCGGCAACGAGCGGCCTTGCGCGCATCCGATGTCGCGCCACGATCGCGCTCAACGTGTTGTCGTAAAGGGCGCGTCCGTCCGCTTGCGAGACGATACAGCCGCCGCCACGCACTTGGTCGTCGCGGTGCACCTCGATTTGCTTATTTCCCAGGGCCGCCTGGTCCAAGGCTCGAACCGCGGCGTCATAGTCGTCCGCCATCACGGATACGACGAAGCTGTCGCCCTCTAGGGCGGCGACACCCTCTTGGACTAGATTGCTCAAGACGCGCGGATACGACGGATCCTTGCGAAGGTTGAACAGCCGCTCTTCGGCCTTTGCGAACACGCTGTCGAGCAATTCCTCGCGTGCATCCAGGATTCGCCGCCTAGCCTCCAAGCGGGCCGCGGCGAGCCTGACAACGCTCTGGCGCTTGGCCTGCTCTACCTGGGCCGCGCGCAGTTTTTCGCGCTCCTTGGACGCTTCGCGTTCGGCCTCGGCGATAATTTCTTCGGCCGTGGCTTGCGCGGCCTCCTTGGTCTTTTTGGCCTCGGCCTCCGCCTGTTCGCGGACGGCTCGCGCAAGCACCTCGACGCTAGGCTCGGGCGGTGTCATCAGAGCTTAATCCCCAGTGCTGAGAGCAGCAGCGCCTGCGAATCCTCGCGCGGACCGCGCGCCGGGCGAACACCCGAGATGACCTGCACCATGATGCCCGAGACGACGGCACTGCGTATTTCGTTGCGAATCAGATCGGCGACAGCTTCCGTGACGAGCAGGAGGATCTGTCCGCGCTTCTCGTTTGCGGCGCTGAGTTCGCGCAAAGCGTCATCTCGGGTCGATGCCACGGACCCGGGCACGCCGATCAGGGCGAAGCCGAGCACGACCTCTTCTTCGCCGACGACGTAAGGCGTCATGAGATTTTCCCGAGAATCATGACGGATACGATCAGCCCGTAGATCGCGATCCCCTCGGCAAGACCTACGAAGATGAGCGCTCGCGGAGTAACCTCGGGACGCTCGCCAACGACGCCCATCGCAGCCGCCCCTACCATGCCGACCGCGATGCCGCCGGCGATCGTGCTCGCGCCGACCGAAACGGCAGCGGCCATGAGGCCCCACTTCATCACCTCCGGTGCCACTGCACTCGACCGCCCTCCAGCCTGCTGCGCAAGCAGCACGAACGGCACCAGCAGTGCCCACAGCGTCACGATCAGCGACGCGGCGGCGATTTTGATCCCAATGCGGATACGCGCCATGTTACCTCCTGCCTACACCTCGAGCGGACGGAACGGCTCTCCTCCGCCTTTGAAGAACTTGCTAAACAGTTCGTAGTATTCCAGCCGAATCGCCTGAATCGAGGCGACCAACCCCTCAAGCATGATGATCACCACGTTACCCAAAATCAGCGTGAGCCAGTACCAGATCCCGCCGCCCGGCACCTGCGACAAGCTCTCGGCGAGCGCGAATATCGCGACGAAAAGGCCGATATGCGCCAGCGAGAAAGCGGAAAGTCTGATGAAAGAGACCGTATTGGCAAGATATGAAAGAAATGTATCGCCAAGGTTGACCAGGGACTCCAAAAACAGCCCGGAAATATTGCGCCACGCCGGCCGCTTCGCCGGCTGGCGTCGAAAAATTTCTTCGATTGGGCGACGAAACAGAATGGTGAGTGCCGGCAGCCCGATCAGCAGCGCGAGCGCGGAGCCGGTAAGGCCTACCTCGCCGGTTAGAAGAAACTTCGTACCCACCGCCAGACACACCCAGTACATGAACGCTCCGACGAGCCCGTGCTCGCCGAAAACGGCCGCCGACATGTCGCCGATGCGCAAGCTGTTTATTACGTTTAGTATCAAGCCGATGCTGATCAGCACGGCCCCAAAGATGAGCGCGACCGCCATCGACGTCGAGATGTCGCGCATCGGATGGAACCACAGCGCGGGGATGATATTCTCGGCGCCGAAGACGCTGCCGTAAAGACATCCGAACACCGCGGAGGAAAGTCCGCATTCCACCAGGAGCACGCCGGCGTCCGTGTAGCGCAGCGAGGTTCGGAATATGAGGTACCCCACTAGGGCGAGGATGAGCCCCTGCCCCAGGTCGCCGAACATCACGCCGAACATGATAAGGAAGCTCACGGCGAGAAAGGCGGTCGGCTCTACTTCGTTGTAGCGAGGAATTCCATAGGCCGCGGTGATTCGTTCGAATGGTTTTAGCAGCAGGGGATTGTTGAACAGCACCGGAATTCTCAAGACCTCTCCGGCGGCTTGCCGAAGCTCGGACGGATCAACCACTTCAAGATAAGCGGCGCCCGGCGCGTACTGTTCCACCACCCGTCGGACCTCATCGAGGCTCTGCTTCGGAACCCATCCGGAGATGATCATCGTATGGCCCACGGTAGCGAACCTGCGCTGCGCCTTGGTCAAACCACCGGCGATCTCAGCCTTGCGCCGTATCGTCCCCAGCGCCGTCTGAGCTTGTGAGGCGGCCCGCCGCAAAGTCTCAAGAACGGTGTGAAGCTCGGCGACTAATTCGCTCTCGCGCTTGGCTGCCGCTTGCGCAGCGGCTTCGATAGGTGCGTCGGGGTTCGGAAACTCCTCGAAGTCCGCCTGCTTGAGAAAATCCCCGAGCTTCTCACGGTCGTTCGCGAGAGTCGCCGTCATCACTGCTTTGGCGCCGTTTACTTCGCCCAATTGTTGGAAAAAGTGAGGAAACGTGGAGATCTGCTCTTCGACGGCGGCGACATGCGTCGCCGGCAAAAGGCCGACCTTTATCACCAGCCGCTTCGATTTGGTCAGTGCCGCAGGGTCAGTTTTCGCTTCAGCGAGCAGCTGAAGAAGGCGCGACGTCTTGGAGGCCACGCTGGCCTGGGCGCTTAAGCGGCGCGAGCGTTCGACGAGCGCGGTGAGCGCATGCTCGAGGGTATCAAGCTGTTGATCGAGGGTTTCGATCTCATCCGTCGAAACGCCTTCTACGTCGAGCCCGAGCGGCTCGTAATGAAGACCGACCGACTCCATCAGCCGCTTTGCGCGCTCCATAATAGCTGCGTAACGCTGCTCGGCGGTCTCGGTCTGCTCCCACGTGGTTAGCGGATGGCCCGCCGCTACCCACGCGCGAACATCCACCAGGTGGACCAGGTGAAGGCGCGCGAGCGCCCACGTAAGCCGCGACACGTAGCTTTTGAGGACGTAGATGTCTACGCGAACCAGTTCAAGCGGCTTAAGCACCTGAATCACCTGCGGCAGCAGCGCTGCGAAAGAAGATCAGCCGGCGCAAAATCGCTGCGTGGTCCATGCCCCATTGCTTTGCTTCATAGATGGTCACGAGATTGCTCGACTCAATCTCGCTCAGCAGGACGTATGCGAGGGCCAGGCCGGCGTGAAACGGAACGGTGAAAAGCGACTTAATCGCCTCGCGGCACAACAGCTGCCTGGCCAGCGTCGCCAACGCGACCCCCGGCCTGCTCTCGCGCAACAAGAACGGTGCCGGACCTTCGCCGTTCCATTCGCATAGCTCTCGCCGCTGAGCGCCTCCCATGCGAAAGCCGAACGAGACAAGATAATTGGCAGCTGCCTGCGGAGTCAGGCCAAACGTCTTGCGAAGTCGCTCCACGGCGAGAACGTTTGTAGTGTCCGCGAGGGTCCCGATCACGCGTTTGATAGTCGTGTGTTCGGAACCCACAAAAAACTGACACGTCGCGGCGAGCCCCGCAAAAAAGAGACGATCAAGCGCGGTCTCGAAGGCGAGCAGGGAACGGTCCGCAAGCTCGCCGCCTGTCGAAACGGTCTTTATCTCCTCGGCGACCGCAGCTGCGTACGGGGTCCGCTTCAGTGCTCGCGCCGCTTCTTCCAGGTTATTCGTGGCGAGAAACTCGGTTAACGGGATTCTGGAACCGGTGGGCAGCGGCGGCAGCATCGACAAGAGCTGCCGGCGGTTAACCCCTCGCAAAATCCCTCTCAGCAGCGTTTTGAGCGCTTCCAGCTCCACCTTCGCGAGATACGCCAGACACAGCTCGCGGGCCGCCGACGGCATCAATTTAGCCACCTTCTCGACGCGGGCGACCCAATGACCCCGGACTGCGAACGCGAAGTTCTTGCTCTCGCTGCGCAGCGTCGAGGCGTACGGGGTCGTGCGCAACGCCGCAAAAAACTCCGCAAGGTCCGCCGCATTGCTCAGCAGTTCGTAGTCGCTCGCGCCGAGCAGCTCCCCGAACATGGTTCGCACCCTGGCGCTCGGACCCGCGTAGCGCAGCGCTCGTCTAATCACGATTCACCAATCAACAGGGCCACAAGCCGTTCGGCGGCGTCGTTAAGGTGCAGCGCAGCGTCGGCGCGCATCGCCTGCACGCGTAGCTCGCTTTCCTCCATGATCGCGCGCTTTTGCTGGTCGGTTTGTTGCCTTATCCCGGCGATCTCCGGGTCTTCGCCGCGTTCCGCGGCGGTGCCTTCGCGAATCTCGGCGGCACGTCGTTTAGCTGCGGCGACGATCTCCTCGGCCTCTTGCTGCGCGCGCTTGGCGATTTGATCGGCTTCGCGCTCCGCTTCGACCAGACGGTCAAGCGGCGGGGCAGGGGCTTCATTTGACGTCATGGTGGCCTCTATTCATTAATCGAGTGAGATTGCAAGGCCCTTCGGCTCGCTCATGGGGTAGCGGCCTCCAACCTAAATGATGTCCGAATCGATGGTGAGCCTTTCGCGACGGAACAGCGCACAAGATTGGAGCGCTCGGCCATGATGCCTTGCGCGGGCCGTCTGTTGCGCGCAAGGTATCCGCGCTGCCTGCGGAATCTTTGAAGCCCTGAAATGCTTGTGGCTGGCGGAGGTTTCGCCGCTCGCAAAACTGGCTCGTCTCAGGAGCTTGGGTTGGGACGATCACCGTGACAGAGCCCCGCTTGGTGCTCGGCTTAGGCCAAATTTGGCAATATGCTGCATCGCACGATGTCAGGTAGCCCACTCGTTTTAGTGTAGCCCACTCACCTTCGCACGGTTAAGTGGTAAGGCGCAGCAAATTGATAATTGCTCTGACACTGTTTCTTGGCGCTCGAATTGTGCGCCAGCTACGAGCGTCGTGACCGCCGATTTCCATCATAAATGATCCGTATTAATATAACGGATCATTTCGACGACACCCGCTCGGATGCACCTGCGTCTGCCCCTGCTCGGTCGGAATCAACGCGGCCGATAAGCTCCTTATAGTTTCCGCTTCGGGCCTCAAGCGCACTCATTTCTGGGGCAATGAGGCATCCAGCCTCACTGAGGCGTTATCGCGAGCAGCGCGGGGAGCTGCAAGGATGCTGCAACTTGTCGCCGGGGTCCGTCGGCTTTTTGCGCTGGGCGCGTTTCAACCGGCCGGCCGTTAGGCCGGCAACGAAGCTCCCCGATAGCATCAGCGGCGCGCAAGGCCCCGCCGATCGGCTTCCGCTACAGCTTGGCCGACTCGTGCACCAACTCGGCCCATCGACCAAGAACTATCTCGGCCGTTTTGTGCAAGGGCGGCAGGCGTGTAGCGAACTGGTCGGTGATCTCCTCGGGACGCCCACCTGCCCGTTCAAGAGACCCAGCGCCCGCCTTGAGCATTGAGGCGATTACCTCTGGCGTCACTTCGACATGGAATTGCAGGGCGTAAGCGCTGGTGCCGTAGCGAAAACCTTGACAGGCCGTAAGGGCTGATTTGCCTAACGATATAGCGTTCTGGGGAAGCTCGAAGAAGTCTTGGTGCCAATGAAAAGGGATGAACGGGGCTGCGATGCCCTGCCATAGCCGGTCATCGTTAGCTGCGCTTGAAAGGGTTACCTCATGCCATCCTATTTCCTGGCTTTGCGCTCGGCTCACGCGCGCGCCCAGGACCGCGGCAAGGAGTTGCGCGCCGAGGCATACGCCTAGAATCGGTCGTTGATTCTTGAGTGCGTTTTCGAGAAGCCGCATCTCATCCCGCAAAAAAGGGTACTTCGCGTCATCGTATACGCCCATCGGCCCGCCCAGTACGACGAGGCCCGCTGCGGCGCCCATCTCGCTGGGGACTGGGCGCTGGTCGAAAACTCGCACGTACTGCCAGGCGTGGCCGCCGGTTTCCAGCGCGTCGGCGATCTTCCCCAGCGCTTCCATCGGCGTATGTTGAATCACCAATACCTTCGGCATACCTCAATACCCCTCCACCGCTTTGACCTACGATGTCCTGATCTATATCCGATCTATCATCAACGCCCTTGCTCCACTATCAATGCGCGTCAGAGCCAAGCATCGGAGCGTGACAACGTCCCCGCTGGTGCCGCGCTCGACGCTTGGCGTCTGGATTTGCCGCCGGATCTGAGGCGGCGACCGCCGCAAGTCGCGTTTAGGCTTTTTATTGCTATCGAAAGCGCGAACGTGATCGCCGGGTGAATAGCGAGCGACGGCGTGATAAGTTGACGTGTGCCGCCTGTTAGGGCGGGACCTAAGGAGCTATTTGCCGATGGGCTATATCTATCGAAGTAAACACGCTTTGATCAGTTCGGCGCAAAGTGTGAGGAGCGCGATATTTCTCGCCACCGCGCTGACGGTGGCGATTGCGCTCGGCGCGAGCGCGATACGCGCAAACGCCGGGCAGGACGCCGTCTTGGCCAAGATAGGCGACCACGAAATTACTGAGCAGGAAGTGGACAAGATTGCCAAACCTCACATGATCTCAGTCGAGAACGAAATCTACGAGATAAAGCGCCAGGCGATTATCTCCCTTGCCGATGATTACGTTATCGAACAGGCCGCCAAACGCGAGCACCTGAGCGAAGCTGATTATCTCAAGAAGAAACTCAGCGACAAGCTCCAGCCGGTCTCCGAAGACCAAGCCCGAGCCTACTATAACGCCCATCAGTCGGATATCGGGCAGCCCTTCGACAAGGTCAAAGGCGCGATCATCCGATACCTGGAACGCAAGCAAGTCCAAGACCAGCGCGAGGCGTTGCTCGACAGTTTGCGCCAGGAGGCCGGGTTCAAGATGATGCTTCAGCCTCCGCGAGCGGAAGTGGCTACTGAAGGGTTTCCCACGCTGGGTCCCAAAGATGCGCCTGTGACCATCGTGGAGTTTACCGACTTCCAATGCCCATTTTGCAAACGCGCCGAACCCACGGTAAAAGAACTACGCGAGAAATACGGGGACAAGGTGCGTCTGGTTCATCGCGACTTTCCGCTGCCCTTCCATCGCCAGGCCCTGAAGGCAGCCGTGGCGGCGCAATGCGCCGGCGACCAGGGGCGTTTCTGGGAGTATCATGACGCTCTGTTTGCTGACCAATCAAAGCTTGGCCCGGACGAGTTTAAGGCAATCGCGCAAAAGCTCGGCCTCGATGTGCCGAAATTCCAGAGCTGCGTCGATAAGGGTGAGCACCTCGCGCAGATCAAGCAGGACGTACAGGCCGGCGAGGCGCTGGGCGTGGACGGTACCCCAGCGTTCTTCATCAATGGTGTAAGCTTGGTCGGCGCTCAGCCTCTCGAGAAGTTCGAAACTGTGATCAACGGCGAGTTGACGCAGAACAAGGCTGCAAGCGCTTCATCCCAGGCGCAGTCCAGCGGGAAGAACTAAGGGCCGAAGCCTTGGCCCGGCTGCTGGATCGGAGCGGTCGTCAAAACGGAATCAGATCGAATCAACTGGCTGCGGCCTAGCCGCCGCTGCCAGCGGTGATTCGGCCGAGGTTGACGCGGTGCCCATGGAGTGTCTCGCGCTCCGCGAAGGAGTACTCCTCGACACCGGCTCTGGAGGCGGCTTCCGTTTTCCCGATTATGGGTTTCGGGCGTGAAAGCGGCCCGGCCGGTCTCAGGCGGGCAGGTAGCCGTCTCTTAGTAGTGACTTCGCGATAATCATGCGCTGCATCTCGCTGGTGCCTTCGCCGATCTCGCAGAGCTTCGCGTCGCGCATGTAGCGCTCGACGTGGAACTCGGAAATATAGCCGTAGCCGCCGTGAATCTGGACGGCTCGCTCCGTCGCCCACATCGCGGTTTCGGAGGCAAAGAGCTTCGCTATGGCGGCTTCACGGCCGTAGGGCTTTCCGGCGTCCTTGAGGCGCGCCGCGCGCAGAATAAGCAGCCACGCAGCGTCGATCCGCGTCGCCATGTCTGCGATCATCCATTGAATCGCCTGAAATTCGGCAATCGGTCGGCCGAATTGCTTCCGCTCACGCGCGTAAGCAACGGCGGTCTCGAAACCCGCGCGCGCGATCCCGAGTGAGAAGCCCGCGACGCCGACCCTGCCGGCTTCCAGCACCTTGAGCGTCTGCCGATAGCCCTCACCGCTTGGCCCGATACGGTTCGCGGCGGGAACTGTGACGTTGTCGAAGATCACCTCACCGGTGTCAGAGGCGCGCAGACCGAGTTTTTCGATTTTCCGCCCGTTGCTCAGCCCCTTGGTGCCACGCTCGACAATAAACGCCGAAATGCCGCCCTTGCCCTGCTCCGGATTCTCGACGGCCGTTACGACGTAGACGTCGGCGATGTTGCCGTTGGTGATGAACATCTTGCTGCCGTTGATCAAATAATCGCCGCCGCTCAACGTTGCGCGCGTGCGCATCGCGCTTGCGTCCGAGCCGCTGCCGGGCTCGGTCAGGCACCATGCGCCGAGCTTTTTGCCGGCGAGCATCGCGGGCAGATAGCGCTGTTGTTGCTGTTCCGAGGCAAAGGCGCCGATATGACCGGCGGAGAGCGAAACGTGCGCCGCGCAAGAAAGCGCCACCGACGCGTCGCATCGCGCAAGACCCTCGACCACCAAAACCTGCGAGAGCGTGTCGGCTCCGGCGCCGCCGAAGCGCTCAGGGAAAGAAACGCCGAGAAAGCCGAGCGCGCCAAGTTTCTCCATGACCGCACGCGGAAAAGCCTCGTCCTTCTCCCATTGCGCGGCAAACGGTCTGATTTCACGCTCGGCAAACGTGGCCAGAGTGTCACGGATCCGGCGATGCTCCTCGGTAAGCTCGGATTGCATCCCATTTTCTCCCATCTAATTATCTCGTTCGGCGTGCCGCCCTTCTCTCAGCTTGGGTCCGCCCCGAACGGCGCGGCCATCAGAATGCGCGCGTCAGACGCAGTGTTGCGGCCGCCGTCATTCAACCTTTGGCGCGTGAACAACGCCGTTGGATGTCGCGGCCCCGCGTCGCGTTTAGGAATTGGCGTCGCCGGCCCTACTCGCGAGGTTTGATATTCTCCCTCACCCAGGAAGCAATTTCCTGGGTGGACGCGCCTGGAGTGAAGACCGCCTTGACACCGACTTCCTGCAGCTTTTGCGCATCTTCCGGCGGAATTATCCCACCGCCGAAAACCACCACGTCACCGGCGTTGTTCTCTTTAAGCAGGCGGAGCACCTCGGGAAACAAGGTCATATGGGCGCCCGACAATATGCTCAGGCCAACGCCGTCAACGTCTTCCTGAACCGCCGCTGCCGCAACCATCTCCGGGGTTTGGTGAAGGCCCGTATAAATTACCTCGAAGCCGGCGTCGCGCAAGGCCCGCGCAATTATTTTCGCGCCACGGTCATGGCCGTCCAGTCCCACCTTTGCAACCAGTATCCGGACCCTCCTATCGGTCATCTTCGCACCCTGTAACAGCGTCTCGCGAGAATCGCATCGCCGCTTCGCTCAAATCCAAGCCGGGTCCTTGTAGACGCCGAACTCGGTGCGATAAACGTCGCATATCTCACCCACGGTCGCTTCTTGCCTGACCGCCTCGCAGATCGGCTCCATCAGGTTATTCCCGCAACGGCACGCCTCGGCGACGCGCTTGAGCGCGTCCTTCACCGCTCGCTGGTTGCGCTCGCGCTTCATCTTGCGTACCCGCTGCACTTGCCTTTCTTCCACTGCCGGGTCGATTTTAAGCGTGGGAAGAGGAATCTCTTCCGGCGTTGTGTACTTATTCACGCCCACGACCGTCTTGATTTTGTCTTCGATCTGGCGCTGGTAGCGAAAGGCGGCCTCGGCTATTTCCTGCTGCGGGTAACCAAGCTCGATCGCGCGAATCATACCGCCCATCTCTTCGATCCGCTTGATATACGCCATGGCCTCGCTTTCCATGCGGTTGGTCAGCGCCTCGAGCGCGTAGCTGCCGCCAAGGGGATCGATCGTGTTAACGACGCCCGTCTCTTCGGCGATAATCTGTTGCGTGCGCAGAGCGACCGTGGCCGCGGCCTCCGTCGGCAGCGCCAACGTTTCGTCCATCGCGTTGGTGTGGAGCGATTGCACGCCCCCGAGCACGCCGGCCAGCGCTTGAATCGCCACGCGCGCAATATTGTTGAGCGGTTGCTGCGCGGTGAGCGCCACGCCGGCGGTTTGCGCATGGGTGCGTAGCGTCATCGAGCGCGTGCGCTTAGCGCCGAAGCGCTCCTTCATCAACCGTGCCCAGATTCGGCGCGCGGCGCGAAGCTTGGCGATCTCCTCCAGGAAGTCGTTGTGCAGGTTGAAGAAAAAAGAGAGCCGCGGCGCAAAGTCGTCGACGTTGAGGCCCCGCTTCAGCGCTTCCTCCACGTAGCACACGCCGTCAGCCAGCGTGAAAGCCAACTCCTGCACTGCGGTCGAGCCGGCCTCGCGGATGTGGTAGCCGGAAATCGACACCGGATGGAAGCGTGGGGCGCGCCGGCAGCAGAACTCGATCATGTCGACGACGATTCGCACCGACGGGTCGGGTGGACAGATCCATTCCTTCTGTGCGATGAACTCCTTGAGCATGTCGTTCTGGATGGTTCCGCTGACGCTGTCCCAGGTCGCACCCTGGCGCTCAGCGACGACCAGGTACATCGCCAGAATGACCGACGCAGAGCAGTTGACCGTCATCGAGGTGGTGATCTGGTCGAGGCGAATCTGGTCGTAAAGGCGTGCCATGTCATGGATGGAAGTTACCGAGACGCCTTCACGCCCGACCTCGCCCATCGCGCGCTCATGGTCGGCGTCATAGCCCATCAGTGTGGGCATGTCGAAGGCCGTGGAAAGCCCGGTCTGTCCCTGCTTCAGCAGGAAACGAAAGCGGGCGTTGGTGTCCTCGGCCAGTCCGAAACCTGCGAACTGGCGCATCGTCCATAGCCGGCCCCGGTACATCGACGGATACACGCCGCGCGTGAACGGATAATCGCCGGGGTTTCCAAGCGCCTCTGGATAATTAAGATTGGCGTCCTCAGGCGTATAAAGCGGGTCCAATTCGAGGTCGGAAACGGTCGAAAAGCGCACATCGCGTTCGCCCGCCGCCCGATACTGGGTGTTTAGCCATTGCTCCTTGTCGCTGGTCACTGCCTGCCCCCGCATCTTTATCGCGTGCCTAAAACGTTGCTCGCGATCACCAGGCGCTGAATTTCCGAAGTGCCCTCGTAAAGCTCGGTGATCTTGGCGTCGCGAAAATATCGTTCGACCTTGAACTCTCTGGTGTAGCCGTAGCCGCCGTGAATCTGCACCGCCTCGAGCGCCGCTCGCATCGCCGCTTCCGAGGCGAACAGCTTTGCCATTGAGGACTGCATCGTGCAGCGCTCTCCGGCTTCCTTCAGCCGCGCGGCCCTCAGCACGAGAAGACGCGCGGCGTCAATCTCCACCGACATGTCGGCAAGCTTCCATTGAATCGCCTGATACTTCGCGATCGGAGCGCCGAATGCTTGGCGTTCGCCAGCGTATTTGAGAGAGGCCTCCAGCGCGGCGCGTCCTATCCCAACGGCCTGCGCGGCGATTCCGATGCGTCCGCCATCGAGCGTTTGCATCGCTATTTTGAATCCCTGTCCCTCTTCCCCCAGGAGATTTTCGCGCGGTACCCGCAGATCAACGAAGCTCAGCTGCGCGCTATGCGCGCCGTGGATCCCCATCTTCTCTTCGATGCGCGTAACCTGCCATCCCGGGGTCGAGGTATCGACCACGAAGGCGCTGAGCCCCCGATGACCCTGGGCGACGTCGGTGGCGGCGAAAACGATCGCGACCGAGGCCTGCGGCCCGTTGGTAATGAAGTTCTTGGTGCCGTTGAGCACGTAGTAATCGCCGTCACGCAGGGCGCGCGTCTTAAGCGCGGCCGCGTCGGAGCCCGCCTGCGGCTCGGTAAGCGCAAAACAGCCAAGCTTTTCACCGCGCGCCATGGCGGGCAAAAACGACTCTTTTTGCCGCTCAGTGCCGGCGCCCAACAGCGGCCATTCGGCCAGCGACGAGTGCGCCGAGAGAATCGTGGCAGTGGCGGCGCATTCGACCGCGATTTCCTCAACCGTCAAGGCGTAGCTCACATGGTCAAGACCCGCGCCGCTATAGCGCTCGGGAATAAAGATGCCGAGCATGCCCAAGCGGCCAAGGTCGGCGACGATTTCGGTGGGGAAGCGATGGGTGCGGTCGGTTTCGACGCCGCTTGAGGCGAGTTTTTCGCGCGCGAAGCGGCGCGCGGTATCACGCGCCGCGCGCTGTTGCTCAGTTAGATCAAGATCCATTTATAGCGGCCCCCAACGAAGCGCTGATTATAACTGATTATATTGGACTTCTTATATTGGACTTCGGTCCTTATCGCATTGGCTTCCGTCGTCGTAAAGGTTGGCATTGGGGACCTAAGAGGTCCTGCCCCAAGCCAAATCGCGCGGTTGCGCGCCGCGTTTTTTGTCGCGCCCGCCGCGCGGTCGAGATCTAACGCCTGGGCGTTACGCCTAGGCGGAAAAGCCCCTTCACAACACGATATTACGGCGGATTAGCCATGCGGGTCTAGTCTTGGGCATCGCCCCAGCCTCGCCGCATGGATCAAATGCGGGCTTACGGTTCGCTGACACGGAGCAGGCGGTGCTTCTCACCCATCACGCGCGCCAGCCTCAACTGAGCCGGTTGAGGCTGGATCAAAAGCGGGTCTGTCGTGACGGTTTGGTACGCGCGCTCTAGCGGCCCTGCCACTGAGGCTTGCGCTTTTCCAGAAAAGCCTTCGTGCCTTCGACACGATCGGCAGTGGAGAAAGCCACGCCGGCGGCCTCTTGTTCGAAGCGCGTTCCGGCATCCTGGTTCATCGTGGCGGCGGCGCGCAAAGCGGCTTTGGCCTGCCGCACGGCGACCGGCGGTTTGCTGAGCAATTGCTCGGCGAGCGCGCGCGCCGTGCGCATCAGATCGCCCGGCGGGCAGACTCGATTAACCAGGCCCCATTCGAGAGCTTTATGCGCGTCGATTAGCTCTCCGCTTAAGATCAGCTCCGCGGCGCGCGTGCGTCCGATCCGATGAGGCAGGCGCTGGGTGCCGCCGAAGCCCGGAATCATACCCAGATTGATCTCGGGCTGGCCGAAGCGAGCCTGTTCACTGGCCACGATCAAATCGCAGGACATGGCCAGTTCCAGACCGCCCCCAAGAGCGAATCCGTTGACCGCGGCCACCACTGGCACCGGCAGTTCCTCCACGGTGCGCATCACGCGGTATCCGAGCTGGCAGAACTCAAGACCCTCTACAGTCGACATCTCGGACATCGCCTTGATATCCGCGCCGGCGACGAACGCGCGATCGCCGGCTCCCGTGACGATGAGCGCGCGCACCTGCGGTGAGCGCCGCACTTCATGAAGTGCGTGCGACAACTCTTCCAGCACCAGGCGGTTGAGCGCGTTAAGTGATTGCGGGCGGTTGACCGTGATCAGGGAGATCTCGGCATATTCAACGGATAAGGTCTTGAACTCCATCGATGCTCCGATCGGCTCGCGCCGGCAGGTCAGTACTCGGGTTTGAAATCGAAACGATGAATCGCCTGGATGAAGCGTACCGTGCGCGTCTTCGAGCGCATCACGACGCTGTTGGTCGTTGCACCACCCGAAAAAAAGCGCACACCTTTCAGGTAGTCGCCGCTGGTGACGCCGGTGGCGGCGAACATCACGTTATCTCCGGTCATTTCCTCGAGTTCGTAGCAGTGGTTGACGTCAAGAATGCCCGCCTGCAAGCACTTCTCCGCTTCTTCCTCGTTGCGCGGCCTGAAACGGCATTGCCAATGACCGCCCGCGGCGCGTGCGGCGACAGCGGCGAGTACGCCCTGATGGGCGCCACCTACACCCATCAAAATGTCGATTTCCGAGTCGGGCAGGGTCGTGGCCAGCGCCGCTGAGAGGTCGCCGGCGGAAAGCAACTTGATGCCGGCGCCGGTTTTACGCAACTCGCCGATTAGCCGGTCATGACGCGGTCGATCGAGAACCGCCACGCGCAGGTCCTCGACATAGACCTGCTTGGCCTCGGCCAAGGCCTTCAAATTGTCGGAAGGCGAGCGATCGAGGTCGACCACTCCACGCCCGACCGGTCCACAGGCTATCTTCTCCATATACGTGTTGGGGCATCGCAGAAGCCCGCCACGTTCGGCCAGCGCCACGCATGACAAGGCGTTGGAGCCCCCGGTGGCGCAAATCACCGGGCCCTCCAGGCTGTCGACAGCGACGTCCACTTCCGGACCGGCGCCGTTGCCGACGATCTCGCCGACATAGAGCGTGTCGGTTTCTCCCTCTTCGCCCTCGCCGACGATAATCTTGCCGTCGATGGTGATAGAATTAAGCGCCTTGCGCATTGCCTCGCAAGCGCCGCGGTCGGCGAGACGCTCGTCGCCCTTTCCAATGAAGCGGGCGGCGGCTAGCGCCGCTGCCTCGGTGGCGCGAACCGCCTCGAGCGCAAGATTGCGGTCCAACCTTCTTCCTTCCCCTCGCCTGGTTCTTTTGGCCAACCTACGGCTACACGGTGTTGCGAAAGAGCTCCCCGATTAACTCATGGCCTTGCTTGAACACAAGTCCACTCGATCGAGCGCTGCTTTCGTCGTAACCCCGGTTGCCCCCGCCGCGCCCGGTTAGCTGAGTCAACGAAAGCATAGCAAAGGGTACCGGCTCGTTCGAGTGGGTTTTCAGTTCGCACGGGGTGGGGTGATCCGGCATGAGCAGCAGGCGAAAGTCCCCCATCTTGCGCAGCCCCTCGAGCATCGGGCCAACGATCAGCTCGTCGATGCGCTCGATGGCCTCGCGCTTGAGGTCCGGACGTCCCATGTGCCCGGCTTCGTCAGGAGCCTCGATGTGCAGCAGCAAAAAATCGTGCCGTTCGAGCGCTTGCAGCCCGTAGCGCGCCTTGGCCGCATAGTCGGTGTCGAGAAAGCCGGTGGCGCCCGGCACGTTGATTCTTTCCAGTCCGGCTAGCCGGCCCAATCCGTTTACCAGGTCCACCGCCGAGATAACCGCGCCGGTCGCACCGAACCGGCTCTCCAGAGTCGGGAGCGAGGGCGCGCGGCCATGGCCCCAGAACCATACCGAGGTCGCTTCGCTCTCACCTTGCTCGCGTCGCTTGCGATTTACCGGATGGTCGCGCAAAAGCGCGCTCGCTTGCGTCATCAATTCGCGCAGACGTTCCGCGCCCTCTCCGGACGGCAGATAATCCGTCACCGCTTTGCCGGTAATGTCATGCGGCGGCGTCAGGCGCGATCCGGAGGGCCCATGATGCCATACCATCAGATGGCGATAGCTGACGCCGTTGAAGAACTCTATCTCGCTGGTGCCCAGATGTCGCGCGAGGTCGCCCACCAGCACGGCCGCCTCCTCGCTGGTGATATGGCCGGAGGTGAAATCATTCATCACCAGCGCGCCGTTATTTTCGCCGCTGAGCGTTACGAGGTTCATTCTGAATACGACGTCGCTGGGGGAAAGCTCGATTCCCCGAGCTGCGGCCTCTATCGGCGCGCGGCCGGTGTGGTAACGGCGCGGGTCGTATCCCAGCATGCTCATCGTGCCGATATCACTGCCCGCCGGCATCCCGTCCGGGATCGTCGCCACCAGCCCCAGCGTTCCGCGCGAGGCGATGAGATTCATGTTTGGCTTGTGCGCGGCCTGCAGAGGTGTCTTGCCATCGAGTTGCGGACAAGGCCAATCCGCCATTCCATCGCCATGGATAATCACGCGCTTCATCGTTCAAACTCCATGGTCTTTAACGCTCCGACCGGAAGTGAGGCGCGAGCGACTCGACGGCCCCATGCGGTCGTGCGAGCTTCGCGCGCTGGACCACAAGCCATCGCCGCGGCCGGTCGACCACGGCTCGTCGCCCGTCCATCGCGCTAACCCGTTGCCGCGGAGTCATCAGTCAAGCTCCAGAATCCTGAAAATGCGCTCGACGTCCGGCTCGACCACGGTAGAGTTTCCCAGGTTTTTGAGCGCCGTGTCAGGATCCTTGAGTCCGTGGCCGGTCAAAGTGCAGACTACGACCGAGCCCGGCTTAAAGCCATGGCATGCGCTGAATTTTAGCGCTCCGGCCAGCGATGCGGCCGAGGCGGGCTCGGCGAAGATGCCGTGCAGCGAGGCCAGCCGATAGGCCGCGAGAATCTCGTCGTCGGTGACGACGTCAATCGTTCCCTCGGACTCCTCGCGCACCTGCACGGCCTGCTTCCAGCTCGCCGGATTCCCGATTCGAATCGCGGTGGCGACGGTCCGCGGGTCGTCGAGCGGCTTGCCGAGAACAATCGGCGCTGCGTCAGCGGCCTGATATCCCATCATCTTCGGCAACTGTTCGATCAGCCCGTGCGCGCGGTATTCCTTGTAACCGGCCCAGTAAGCGGTGATATTGCCGGCGTTGCCGACCGGCAGGAAATGATAATTCGGAGCGGTTCGGAGCTGGTCGCAAACTTCGAAAGCGGCGGTCTTTTGCCCGGCGATCCGGTCCGGGTTAACGCTGTTGACGAGGCGAATCTTGACCGGATCGCGCTCGGCGAGGTCGCGGACCATCTTAAGGCATATGTCGAAGTTGCCGATCACCTCGATTACGCGTGCCCCATGGATCACGCTCTGCGATAGCTTGCCCAGCGCGACCGCCCCCTTGGGCACCAGCACAAAAGCCTTGAGCCCGGCGCGGGCGGCGTAGGCCGCGGCGGAGGCCGCCGTGTTGCCGGTCGAGGCGCAAATGACGGCGCGCGCGCCCTCGTTCAGCGCCTTGGTCAGCGCGACGGTCATCCCGCGGTCCTTGAACGACGCCGTGGGGTTGGCGCCTTCGCACTTGAGATAGAGCTTCACGCCCTGGCCCAACCGCTCGGCTAGCAGCGGGCTTTCAACCAACGGCGTGTTGCCTTCGCACAGGGTAACGACGCGCGCCGCGGGCTCGACGGGCAAAAAGGCACGGTAATGCTCGATAAGGCCCGGCCAGCGCTCGAGGCGCGCCGGCGCAGCTTGTTTGTCGCCGCCGGTCATCCTAGAGATGCTCCTCGATTCTAATAAACACCGGGCGCGCCTTGACCACGCTTAACTTTTGAATCTCTTTCAGTGCGAGGTTTAGGTCCCTTTCGCGAGCCTCGTGCGTTCTCATTATAACCGGTACGGCGCTCGCCCCGCTGCGCTCGCGTTGAATAACTGAGGCGAGCGAGATTCCGCGCCGGCCGAGGAGCGACGCGATCGCACCTAGCACGCCAGGTCGGTCCGCCGCCATAAAGCGCAGGTAATATTCGCACACCACGTCGTCCATCGACTTGATACGCGCGGGACGAATCGCGGGCATCGGATAGCCCAGCGGATGGGCCGCCCATCGGCCGTCGTACACGCGTCGGCGCGCCAGTTCGAGAATATCGGCCGCCACCGCGCTCGCCGTGGGCATCTGCCCGGCGCCTAGCCCGAAGTACATGCTGGAGCCGAGCGCTTCGCTCTGGACGTAGATCGCGTTGAACGCGTCTCTGACGTCTGACAGCAGATGGCGCGAGGGGATCATCGTCGGATGCACGCGGGCTTCAACCGCTCCGTCCTCTTCCTTGCCGATCGCCAGCAACTTTATCGCGAAACCAAGCTCTTTGGCGCAGGCGACATCTTGAGGCTCGATGCGACTGATACCCTCGGTATACACCTGATGCGGCTTGAGCATCACGCCAAAGGCCAGCGTGACCAAAAGGCAGAGCTTGTGGGCGGCATCGTGACCCTCGATATCCAGCGTGGGATCGGCTTCGGCCAGCCCGTCGCGCTGCGCGCGCTTGAGGACTACGCCGAAATCGCTGCCCTCTTCGCTCATCCGCGTGAGGATGTAATTACAGGTGCCGTTGACGATTCCGTAGACCGCCCGGTGCCGGTCGCCCGCCAGCGCCTCGCGCAGGGTGCGGATGATCGGTACGCCGCCGCCGACGCTGGCCTCGAAGCCGACCGAGCGACCGTGTTCAGCCGCGGTATGGAAGATTCGCTCGCCGTCTTCAGCCAGCAACGCCTTGTTGGCGGTTACGACATCCTTGCCGTTTCGCAGCGCGGTGAGGATCGCGGTGCGCGCCGGTTCGCGTCCGCCTAGCAGTTCGACGACGATGTCGATATCGGCGCGCGCCGCCAGCTCGAGCGGGTCTCGCACGATTAGAGCGCGCGTCAATCCGAGCGACGGTTGAGGCTTAAGGCTTCGATCAGCGACAGCGATAAGCTGCAGAGGCGCGTCCAGCTTGCGCGCGAGCATCTCCGCGTTGTAACGCAGCAGCTTTACTACGCCGGTTCCGACCGTACCGCAACCGAGCAAACCTATTCGGATCGGACGGTTACCAGGCGCCGACGCCGTCGATCGCGTCGTTACTGCGGTGGCGAGATTCCGATTCGCTGCCATCGCGCGGTCTTAAAGTGCTCGATTCAGCGGTCAGAAAAAACCGCCGATGGACGTCTAGGGGTGGCTCCGCGCTCTGCGATGTACGAGCGCGCGGGCGTCGCCGAAAAATGCCTTGAGGCTAAAAACAGCCGCGTTCATTAATGAATTCCAGCCCGCGCCGGCCAGGACGCAGGAATACATTCGCGGACCGCTAAGCCTTGGTGCGCCGCTTACGCCTTTTCGAGCGGGCACGCGTGCTATGCCTGAAGCGCGTCAGATCGACGCGCGCCATTGGACTCGACCCGTCGCATCACCGCGCGCACGCCGCGTACCGCCTGGCGAATCCGATGCTCGTTCTCGATCAGCGAGAAGCGGACAAAGCCCTCGCCGTCAGCACCAAAACCGATCCCGGGCGAGACCGCGATTTTGGCTTCTCGGAGCAAGAGCTTGGAAAACTCCAGCGAGCCCATATCCCGAAACGGCTCGGGGATCGGCGCCCATACGAACATCGTCGCCCGCGGCTTCGGCGTAGGCCATCCGCAGCGATTGAGTCCGTCGACCAGCGCGTCGCGTCGGCTGCGGTACATATCGCGCATTTTCTCAACGCAGTCCTGCGGCCCGTTGAGCGCATGGATCGCCGCTACCTGCACCGGCGTGAACATGCCGTAATCGAAATACGACTTAAGCCGCGCCAGCGCGCCAATCATCTCGCGGTTGCCGAGCGCGAAACCCACGCGCCAGCCCGGCATGTGATAGCTCTTAGACAGCGTGAAAAACTCGACACCCACGGCTTTAGCACCCCGAGCTTGAAGAAACGACGGCGCCTGATAGCCGTCGAAACAGAGGTCGGCGTAAGCGAAATCGTGCGCCACCAAAATCTCGTTTTCCCGCGCAAAATCCGCCACGCGCTGCATGAACTCCATGTCCACAACCGCCGTCGTGGGATTGTGCGGGAAGCTCATTATCATGAACTTGGGCCGCGGCCAGCATCGCGCCACCACATGCGTCAGCGAATCGAAGAACTCATCCCCGCTGCGCAGTGGCACGCTATGCACGTCGGCGCCGGCGATTACGCAGGCATACTGATGGATCGGGTAGGTAGGAGTCGGCGCGAGCACAACGTCGCCGTGATCGAGTATCGCCAGCGCCATGTGGGCGATGCCCTCTTTGGACCCGATGGTTACGATAGCCTCGGTGTCCGGATCGAGTTCGACGCCATACCGCCGCTTATACCAGTCGACGATAGCCAGGCGAAGCTTGTATATGCCGCGCGAAACGGAGTAGCGATGGTTCGCGAACTTTGGGGCGGCTTCCAGCAGCTTGCTGACAATATGGGGAGGCGTGGGCTGGTCGGGGTTGCCCATGCCGAAGTCGATGATATCTTCGCCAGCTCTTCGCGCTTGCTGGCATAACTCGCCAATCTGATTAAAAACGTAAGGAGGAAGGCGCTTGATCCGCGGAAATTCCATACCTACTTCACCATCCCAACCTTAGCTTAGCAACCAGCCCAGGCTTTTGCCTAATCCCGGGCGCAATGGCCGCATTATTGCAGACGTACCCCGACCGTCAAAGCGAATCTCGACGAAGAGGTGGCGCCGAAGGCAAATTCGCGACCCAAATACCGACGCGGCCCGGCGAAGGCAGAGCCTCAGCCGGCTTAGCGGCGAGCTTTGTGGAGGCGCGGGTGCCGGTTTAAGTAGCGAGCGCTTGACCAATCACGACCGTCTGCTCGTTACCTACGCCGCCGCGATCGGCTAACGACACGCGCCCGAGGGGCGGCGCAAACGGACGTCTCAGCGTAGCCCACGCTCCGGGGACCGCGTCCGCCGGGATAGAGCTAAGCGCCGTCTGCCGCCGGCGGAAGCGGAAAGTTGACGGGGCCGCTTAGCCCGCGAGCGCTTATGCCGAGCGCGAGGCTACTTGGCGGGTCGGCGAGCATGAAGGACTCGCCGGCGTAGCTCCATGACCTTCTCGCCGCGCTGATTGAGTCCGAGCGTCTCGACGTAGACGACGCCGCGGTCCGGCTTGCTTCGTGACGGCGTGACCTCGAGCACGGTCGTCTCAGCGTAGAGTGTGTCGCCGGCGAAGGTGGGGCCGGTATGGCGCACGGATTCGTATTCGAGATTTGCGATGCAGTTCTCGCTGATGTCCTTGACGCTCATGCCAACCACCACCGACAGCACCAAAAGTCCGTTCACCAGGCGCTGCCCGTGCTGCGTCTTTTCCGCGTAAGCGGCGTCGAAGTGCAGCGGATGGGTGTTCATCGTCATCAGCGTGAACCAGGTGTTGTCAAACTCCGTGATTGTGCGGCCCGGCCAGTGCTTGAACACTTGACCCGGTTCGAAATCCTCCAGATAGCGCAGCATCTCGCTCTGCCTCCCCTGCCTAAGAAACGGGTTTCAACGGGCCGGTCTCAGGATGCCGGCAGATCGCATCATCCACTTATTACCGCTCGACTTCTATCGGCTGCGTGGGGGCATGGATCGGAAGGCGCTGACTGCGCAAGTGCCCAACTAAAGAGCCAATCACCCAATGGAGCGACTGTGCACCCTCAACGGCGGGCTCAAAAAAACAAACCTCCGGAGTGCGGAGGTTTGTGAGCGGATGCGTCCTTTGGGTCGCCCGGCCCTCACCGTTCGGACGCTAAAGGTTTATTACGGTTAAACGGATCTTTCAAAATCGAAAGCACCGCCGCGACCGAACCGGTATTCGCTACTTATACTTTCTTTATGCTATTGAAGACTATTTGTCAAGATGCGCTCTGCAAGCAAGCAGCCTGTCGGCGAGGACAATTCAATGAAGCAAATATGGGGATTCGACCTTGGCACCGCTTCGGTCGGATTCGCGGTCATAGAACACGACGAGGAAAGCCAAACGGGGAAGATTTTGAGGCTCGGCGTAAGGGTATTTCCAGAGGCCGTTACCGAAAAAAGCGGCGAGCCCAGAAACTGGGCGAGACGCGCAAGTCGGCTCTCGCGTCGCCAGTTCAGACGGCGCAGGCGACGGAAGCAGCGTATGCGGGCCGCCTTGGTTGAAGCAGGTTTGTTGCCGGATTCAGAGCGGCTGCCGCGCTCGCGCCAGGCTGACGGAGAATTCTTCTTGAACAGCGCGGGGCGCGACCCCTATGAACTGCGGGCCAGAGGGCTGCAAGAGCGGCTTGAGCTGTACGACTTTGGCCGTGCCCTGTTTCACCTAGCCAGGCATCGCGCCTTTATGGGAAGCCGAAAGTTTGCGGACGCGCCTGGCGCCTCCGGCGATCGGATACGGCAAGAAAGAAACGAAGAGAAGCGGATCCAGAGCGAAATCCAATCCCATCAAGAGACGATGCGTGGCCGAACGATTGGGGAATACCTCCATCAGGACTTTCCCGCTCCGTCTAGCAAACGGGGCAAGCATTTTAGCCGGCAGATGGTCGAGGATGAATTTAATCGGCTGTGGGCGGCGCAGCGGAAATTTCACTCAGAAGTTCTCGACGACCAGTTAAGGGACAAAGTACACCAAATCATTTTTTCGCAGCGACCGACCTTTTTTCGGATGAACACAATCGGGACGTGCGAGCTTGAGCCAGGCCACCTTCGTTGCCTCAAGGCGGACTGGTACGCCCAACGTTTCATATCATTGCAGATGCTCAACAACCTGAGACTCTCCGGCGGCCGTCAGCTGACCTGCGAGCAACGGCGAGCCGTCTCGGATCGGATCGAGGCGAAAGCCCGCGTTTCGTTCGCCAGCCTCCGTAAAGCACTTTCACTGGGAGATCAGCGGTTCAACTCCGAGGTCGGCGGAAAAAAGGAGATGCTCGGCAACGCCACGGAGGAAAAGCTTGTGGGCGTATTCAAGCAGGACTGGTCCAGTCTCCCGGCACGCGATCAGATACGGGACCAGATCGCCGAGCGCTTGTGGCACGTCGAATACCGCCTCGTTGGCAAAAAGAGGGCGGAAATTCGAGACGCTGCAGATATCAGAGCAGAGCGGGAGAAGTTCGCGTCGGCGGCCCAACGCGACTGGGGAATCACGGCCGAGCAAGCGAAGGCCCTTTCGGAGCTCAGCCTCCCCGACGGGTACGTCATGCATTCCAAGTGCGCGATTCGCAAGATGCTCCCCTACCTCGAAAAGGGGTTACGGTACGACGAGGCCAAAGCGGCGGCATATCCCGAGCAACCACGGACCGAGGGGCGCGCGTTACCACCCCTGGATCCCGGCCCCACAGCCTGGGGGCGTAAGATCCGGAACCCCACAGTGACGCGCACACTGAACGAATTAAGGAGCGTGGCCAAAAATCTCCTCCGGGTTTACGGTTGTCCCGATATCATCCGTGTCGAATTAGCACGCGATCTCAGGTTATCCCGCGAAAAGCGCCTAGAGCTTGTACGCGAACAAAAGCGGAACGAGAGCCGACGCGAAAAAGCAAAGCAGGTCCTTGCCCAGCAGAATCTCGAACCAAACCCGGCGAACGTCGAGAAATGGCTCCTCGCTGAGGAGCAGGGATGGCGCTGCCCATACAGCGGCCAGACTATCTCGGTTCACGGGCTTTTCGTTGCCGGACAGTTTCAAGTGGACCATATACTCCCGTTGTCGCGCTCTCTCGATGATTCATTCGCGAACAAGGTCGTGTGCCATCGAGACGCCAACGTCGAAAAGGCCAAACGGACGCCTTACGAGGCTTGGGGCGGCGGCGAGCGCTGGGAGGAAATTCAGAGGTACATCCGCGATTTGAAACAACACAACGAATTTCCCCAGTGGAAGATCGACCGCATAAATACGGTTGACTACCCGAAGCTAGGCTCGGAACAGTTTACGAGCCGGCAGCTCGTGGACACCGCTTACGCATCAAGGCTCGCTCGCGAGTACTTGCAAACGCTGGGGGTCAAAGTGGAACCGACCAACGGTCGGGTCACCAAGACCCTGCGGCATCTTTGGGGCTTGAACCTCGTTTTGTCCGAGGACAATGAGAAGAACCGGGCTGACCATCGGCATCACGCGATCGACGCGTTGGTGGCGAGTCTGACCACTCCCGCTTTCATCAAGCGCGCGGCCGAATATTACGCCGCAGACATTAGGCCCCACGATGAGACGCTGAGCGTGCAATTGAAGGAGAGGGCGAAACAGAGCTTTCCTGCTCCCTGGCCCAATATCCGCGAGGATGCCCGCGTCGCAGCGGAGAAGATTGTCGTGTCTCACCGCGCCGAGCGGAAGGTCTCCGGAAAACTGAACGAGCCCAATCCGTGGAGGGCGACGGGCCGTGCGCCGAACGACGCCGAGGACTCGCCCTATCGAGTTTATACGCAGCGTAAAGAAGGAAGGCCCGTGGAGGAACAGATACAACCCTCCTTTATGAAGGCAATAGGGCCGGATAAAGCCCAGTGGGTTCGCACCAATTTCACCGATTCAACGCACCACATGGTCATCTACGCCGATGATTCCGGGCAGTTACGCTTTCAGGCCGTTACTAAGATCGCGGCTGCAGGACGAGTCCGCCGGCGGGAGGCCATCGTGGAACGCGTTCCCGAGGCTGGAGCACGTTTTCTAATGTCCCTGTGCAAAGGGGATACGCTCGAGGAGACCGTCAACGGCCGGAAGGAATATCTGGTGGTCAGGTCACTGTGGTCTAACGGGCAAGTGACAGTACAGCCCCACAATTTAGGGCAGAACTTGGAGCGGACCAACCCGAAGTTCTCAACCCTGCTGAAGCGAGGCGCGCGCAAGGTCGTGGTGGATCCTATCGGGCGAATCTTCAGCGCGAATGATTAGAAAAATCCTCGAGATTTCCAGCGGGCCGGCCCGGCTGTCGATCCAGAACCAGCAGCTCGTGATACGGCGCGACGGCCAAGAGCCTAGAAGCGTGCCGGTCGAGGACATCGGAATCCTGCTGATAGATCAGGTCGCGGTTAGTTACACTCATGCGGTCTTCACCTCGCTTGCCGAGCAGGGCGCTACCGTGGTGTTTTGCGGCCGCAACCACATGCCGAGTTCCATGCTCATGCCGCTGGTGGGCAACACGGCGCAGACCGAGCGCTTTGCGGCCCAACTCACTGCAGGTGCGCCCCTTAAGAAACAATTGTGGCGTCAGGTAGTTGCGCGAAAGCTACTACTCCAGGCCGCGGTGCTGAGGGCAACGAGCGGGAACGACGCGGGGCTGGGGTCGATGGGGCGCAGTGTGCGCTCCGGCGACAGCACCAATCTCGAGGCGCAGGGGGCTCGACGATACTGGCCGCGGCTCTTCGGGGAGCCGTTCCGCAGAGACCCTGAAGGCGAGCCCCCGAACAACCTGCTCAACTACGGCTACATGGCGGTGCGCGCCGCCGTCGCGCGTGCTCTGATTGCCGCAGGCTTATTGCCAACCGTGGGCATTCACCACCATAACCGCTATAACGCCTTCTGCCTTGCGGACGACCTAATGGAGCCCTACCGGCCGCTCGTTGACTTCAAGGTCTGGCAGATCGTGCGGCAAGAGCTGGTGCCTCCCGACCTGGGGCGGGAGGCGAAGGCGCATTTGCTGGGGCTATTCAACGAATCAGTGCTGATCGACGGCCGCCGCAGCCCTGTTCTTCTCGCGATTCACTCCTCGGCCGCGTCTTTGGCGCGCTCTTTTGCCGAGCGCCGCGCCCAGGTATCGATGCCGGCGACATTGCCTCGCGACGCGGCGCAAAAAGAGATAGACGGTACGCCCGAAGCCGGTCGGGCGGATACACCTGATGGTTGAGCCGCTGTACCAGCCCCTAGGATGGAAGACCGTGTGGGTCGTTGCGATGTTCGATTTGCCGGTGGTGACACCCTCGCAGCGCAGGGCTTATACGCGTTTTCGCAAGCACTTGCTGAACGATGGGTTTACGATGATGCAGTATTCGGTTTACCAACGGCATTGCGCGAGTCCGGAAAATGCGACAGTCCACATCAATAGGATGGGCGCTCGCGTACCGGCTGAGGGCGAAGTTCGCTTCTTGGTGATCACCGACAAGCAATTTGAGAAGATCACGACCTTTGTCGGAAAAAAGCGAAAACCGGCGGCGCCTCCACCCACCCAGCTCGAATTTTTCTAAGCAGCGATTCCCAGAAAATCGAGCAATTTAGGGGCCTTTGGCGCCGCCTAGTGTAGCGAATACCGGTTCGGCCGCAAACCGCAACAATTTATGGCTGACGTAGATAATAACGAAAGTGTAGCGAATACCGGTTCGGCCGCAAACCGCAACTACCAAAAGAATTTGTTCAACTAAATATAAGTGTAGCGAATACCGGTTCGGCCGCAAACCGCAACACCAAACTGCTCTTGCTCAAATTGCCGCAAAGTGTAGCGAATACCGGTTCGGCCGCAAACCGCAACAGCAGCCAGAAGCGCCTCTGGGGTGCCGAAGTGTAGCGAATACCGGTTCGGCCGCAAACCGCAACGGTTCAGAGGGAGGAGGCACCTCGATGACAGTGTAGCGAATACCGGTTCGGCCGCAAACCGCAACGCATCCGGTCAAGCGGCGTAGATGGCGTTAAGTGTAGCGAATACCGGTTCGGCCGCAAACCGCAACGCATCCGGTCAAGCGGCGTAGATGGCGTTAAGTGTAGCGAATACCGGTTCGGCCGCAAACCGCAACTGCGCCGCGCTCGACCGCGAAAAGGTCCAAGTGTAGCGAATACCGGTTCGGCCGCAAACCGCAACTATAACCT
>JAJYYI010000088.1 GCA_021801125.1 Deltaproteobacteria bacterium
GGCTTTGGGTTAGTGCGGCTCGATCAGCTTGAGCAGCCGCGCCCACGCAATCACCGCGTCCATCTCCGCCAGAAACCGCTCGCGCCGGGTCACCTTCCCCTTCGCGCTCCACGCCACCGATGCAAATGTCCGCTGGCTACCCATCACCTCACCTCCTCATCCGCCCATCCAATGCTTCCTTTTGTACACGAATCCATCAGCTTGTGCAGAGATTCCCTAGGGGCTGCAGCTTAGCGCCGCTGATATTGCTTGGCCCCGAATAGGGTTTCCCATGCTTCCTTGTCGGCGGTTACCGGGCGCTTTATCTGGTCGGCCATCACGGCGAGCCCCTTTTGCACGGCGGGCCGGCTTTCTATCGCCTGGTACCAGCGCTTCAGATGAGGGAAGTCGTCGAGGTTTTGCCCCTGCCATTTGTGGGATCTGAGCCACGGGTAGGTCGCGATGTCCGCGATCGAATAATCGCCGGCCAGATAGTTGCTTTGCTGCAGGCGCTTCTCGATTACGTTATAGATGCGCCTGGCTTCGTTGGTGTAGCGTTGAATGGCGTAGCCAATCTGTTGGGGCGCGTAGCGGCGAAAATGATGGGCCTGTCCGAGCATCGGACCTACATTCGCCATCTGGAACATCAGCCATTGGATCACGCCATAGCGCTCCCGCATGTCTTGCGGCATCAGCTTGCCGGTCTTTTCCGCTAAGTACATCAAAATCGCGCCTGACTCGAAGATAGCGATCGGGCGACGTCCGGGGCCCTCGTGGTCAACCATCGCGGGAATTCTGTTGTTCGGGCTGATGGCGAGGAATTCGGGTTTAAACTGATCGCCGGCGCCGATGTTAACCGGGATCACGTTATACGGAAGCCCGATTTCTTCGAGCATAATGGTGACTTTGTAACCGTTTGGGGTGGTCCAAAAATAAACGTCGATCATCGGTTCCTCCGACCAGTGTTTGTCCCCCTGCCCAGCTAGCGAAGACGAGCTGCCGGGCCCTTTCCGCCAGGGCGCTTCGCGACCGCGGGCGACTTTGTGCAGCAACCGACCGAGGTAATCCTAAGCCTTAGCGCTGGAACGCGAAGATACCGCCGCGTACCATCTAGCCAAATGCTTTTGCTCGGGTTGGATGCGGATTTTGGAAACTCGGGCGAAGTCTACAGCGCATAGCGCGGTGATGTCAGCAATCGAGAAATCGTCGCCGGCGATGAAGAACCTATCGGATAGCACCTGGTCGAGCCATTTAAAGCTCTGCTCCGCGTTAGCCCGTTGGACCTCGCCGTATGCCGGAACCTGCGTTATGCGGCCTTTGAAAAACTCGTGCTGATGGCGAAACGCGTCGGTTACCGGCAGGAAAAGGTAGAGTTCCATACGGCGGTTCCACATTTCCACCAGGGCCTGCTCTTTTGCCCCAGTCCCCATCAGCGGCGGCTGCGGGTGAAGCGCTTCGAAGTAGCGGCAAATGGCAACGCTCTCGGCGATATGCGTGCCGTCGTCTAGTTCGAGCACCGGCACAGTCCCGAGCGGATTCTTTTGCTTGAACTCAGGCGTCCGATTCGCTGCCTTTACGATGTCCACTTCTTCGAGCGGGACGGTGATTCCCTTCTCGGCGAGGAATACGCGCACTCGGCGCGGGTTGGGCGCGGTTGAGCTGTTGTAGATTTTCATGGCGCTTCCGTTCAGCTCCTTATCCTTGTGATCATCGCCGCCGCTCGTGTCGTCTCCGTGACCCTGCCGTGCGGCGTGTCATGCACCCACCGAACGCGCTGGGAGTTGCGCAAAGCGTGACGAGTGGCGACCCAAGCCCTCTGGTGGACGGCCGCGCAAACTCGGGCGCGACAAGGGCTTCAATTGGTTCGCTTGCGCTCCATTCTTCAAAAGCCTAATGCAATGCGCCTTCGCTGTCCACGGGCGCGCGGGACGTAAGGGAGATGCGTGATTGGGTTGCCTCTGTGCTGCTGATCTTTGATTTACGATTTACACCGGTAGATAACCGAAGGGCTCGCGCGCTCTGGGAGATCAACAAATGTGCCAGCTAGGCCCCCTTGCGCCGCACCTATGCTTGCTCGAAATCGTTTCGGTACAACTCGTACGCCTTGCTGTATTCCATCGTGCGCGCGACTTCGGCAATGAAGTGTTCGTCGTAGCCGGCTCTGCGCAGAAGGTGAAAACCCAGTTCCATGCCCGAAGATATGCCAGCCGCGGTTATTATCCGGCCCGCGTCCACCACTCGCGCGCGGCTGATACGGCACTTCGGAGCAATTTGAGCCAGACGGTCTAGCGGCACTTTTCCGCGCGCGGAGGCTTCGACCGGGTCCGGCTCTTTACGGTTGGTGGCGGGCAGCCCGTCGAGCAGACCCATGTGTCCGTAGATCCACGATCCGGTGCATACGCTGGCCAACAGGCAGGCGGCAGGCAGCGACATGATGTATTCGTGGAGGCGACGGTTATAAATCTCCTGCCGCGTTCCAAAACCGCCCGGAATAAGAAACGCGTCGATCGCCGGCCGGTCGTTGAAGGCGTAGGTCGGCACCACTACCATGCCCGCCTGGACCTGCACTGGCCGCGCGCTGTCCGCAATCAAGAATGCATCGAGTTCGGGGTCGAAACGCCGAGCCACCGAGAAAACCCCGTAAGGGGCGGCGAAATCTACAATCTCTGCGTCTTTAAAAACGTATATTGCCAGTCGGAAACCGGGCGTTTTTGTCGCCATGAGCTAAACCTCCTCCTTTTCGAGCGCAGTTTACATTAGCTGCGCCTGACGGCGTAGATCTTTTGCCTCTACCTTCACCGTCTATCGTCTTCGTGTCGCGCCACTTTCGAACGACTCGACAAACCATTGAGCTTCTATAAATTAAAGGCCCGTTTTGCTAGCAGAACCAGGCGAAGTACGCCTGTAAGATCCGTTTCAGTCGCGGGGTGAGGCGCGTGCGGTTGTAGGCGTCGGCTACTTTTTTCAGCGCCTCGGCTTGCGTCGGATAAGGATGGATTACATCCGCAATTGCGCGCAATCCGATTCGCTGGGAAATAGCCAGGGTAAGCTCCGAGATCATCTCGCCCGCATGACTGGCCACAATAGTGGCGCCCACAATCTGGTCGGTTCCTTCGCGTAAATGAACTTTGAGAAACCCGTCGACTTCACTGTCAAGCACTGCACGGTCGACGCCCCTCAGCTCCTGCGCCAAAGTGTTGATCTTGACGCCACGCCTCTGAGCTTCGCTTTCCGATAGGCCAACGTGCGCGATTTCCGGATCGGTGTACACGCACCAGGGGATTAGCAGCGAGCTCACCCTTCGGCGGCCGAAGAAGAGCGCGTTGCGCAAGGCGAGACGCGCCGTGGCGTCCGCGACATGGGTGAACTTATACACCGACGCAGCATCCCCGGCGGCGAAGATATTTTTGTTGGTAGTGCGCAGCTGGTCGTCGACCTTGATTCCCTCGACTGCGTGGTATGCTACTCTCGCGGCTTCGAGGTTTAGTCCGTCAATCGTCGGCACGCGCCCGACGCTGACCAGGATTTCGTCGACCGCGATTTCGCGTGAGCGGCGGTCGTGGTTTATCCGGAGGAGCTTTTTGTCGATGCGACTTTCAACCGCTTCTACAGCGGCGCCGGTCATGATTTCGACCCCCTCGCGCGCCATCACTTGAGCTACCCGCTGCGCCGCCTCAGGATCCTCTCGGATCAAAATGCGCGGAGCAACCTCAATCAGCGATACTGTCGCTCCCAAACGCTGCAACGCCTGCGCGAGTTCGCACCCGATCGGCCCGGCGCCGATCACGGCGATCTCGCGCGGCAACTCCGTGAGTGAAAAGACGGTCTCATTGGTGAGATAGCCCGCTTCGGCTAGCCCTTGGATCGGCAAGACGGCCGGCTGAGTGCCGGTGGCGATAATCGCTTTGCGAAACCGCAGCCGTTGGCTTTCAACTTGGACGCAATCCGGTGCGGCGAAACGCGCCTGGCCGACGAAAACGTCGATGCCCAGGGCGCGCATCCGATGCACCGAATCGTTAGCGCTAAGGTCCGCTCGTAAGCTGCGTACTCGTTGCATCACCGCCCCGGGGTCGACCAGAACCTGCTTCTTCGCGATCGAGATTCCGTATTCGCCGCAGCTGGCCACGTTTGCCGCGGCTCGAGCCGACCGAAGCATCGCCTTCGACGGCACGCATCCGAAATTGAGACAATCGCCGCCGAAAAAGTTGCGCTCGACCAAGGCAACCTTCGCCCCCAGCCCGGCGGCGCCCACGGCGGCGACGAGGCCGGCGGTGCCGGCGCCGATTACAACCAGGTTGTACCTTCCTGCCGCCTCAGGGTTGCGCCAAGCGTCCGGTCGCACGTTCGCGATCAGCCTTTGATTGTACTCATCAAGCGGCGCGATGACCGGCATACCTGCAACGGTTGCCACTCGAAAATCCCTCAAGCTTTCAGCTGCGACAAAGTGCAGCGCTATGCAGTCGTTTGACCATCTAATCAATCCGTTCTCGAATCAGCCCTGGCCCGTGCGACCGGTGGAATGATCGACGGGGATGCGCCATACCATGCGCCGTTGGATGGCGGACGACTGGGTATAACCTTTGGACCCTTAAGTTTATAAGGTTTGCCACACGAAAGGCGAAGGAAGAAGGTTGGCTGGTCTGTTCCCAACAATTCGCCGGATTCAGGGGCGGCTAAAGCATATGTGCGAGCCTTGCTTATCTCGCCGAAACGGTGCAGGCTTCGTTCAGCGCTCTCGTATATGGAGAAGCAGGGCCTTAGACTGTAATGGTCAAAAGAATCGCTGCGCGATGTGTTCCAACGACCAGGCCAGTGTGGCTGAATGGTAGACAAAAAGAACCTCGCGTCCGAGCGGACGCCGTAATGTGTAGCGGATGTCGGCGCTAACGTGACCTCAAACTCGAAACCAAAGGCGTCCAGTTTGCCCCATGCAAAGGGGGCCAGGGAGCATGTGTAAGGAGGTGCTGAGATGAAGACGAAGACCAAAGGAGCGGTCCTGGCGACGGCGGTCGCTCTAGCGTTCATGGCTCAACCGGTGGCCCTTCGAGCCGAGTCGGGCTCGACGGCTAAGGGAAAGGTGCGCTGTCTCGGAGGGAATTCTTGCGCGGGTCAGAGCGCATGCAAGACTGCGAGCAGCCCTGGCGCGGGCAAGAATTCCTGCAAGGGCCAGGGTTTTGTCACGACGAGTACCGCAAAAGAGTGCAAGGATCTGGGGGGGCGCCCACAAGAGAAAAAAATGTAGGGCGTAGCGCGAAAAGCGCGAGACAGGCGCCGGACGGTAGCGGTTGCTCTGCGGGCCCGGTTTGGCCTCCGGCGAACAGGGTGGGAAATCGTGAAGCGGTCGAATTTTCCTTTCCTTGGGTTTGGTGTCGGCCTGCGCACCGAGCATTACGATTTCGTCCTGCGCGAAAAACCCCCGGTGGACTGGTTCGAGGTAATCTCGGAAAATTTCATGGTTTCCGGTGGGCGCCCGCTGCAGGTGTTAGAATCGGTGCGCGAGCGGTATCCGATCGTTTTGCACGGGGTGTCGCTATCGATTGGGTCGACGGATCCCGTCAATCGCGAGTACCTTGCAGCGCTCAAAGCGCTGGCGCGACGCTTCGAGCCGGCGTGGGTTTCGGACCATTTGTGTTGGACCGGCGTGGGTGGACGCAACCTTCACGATCTCTTACCGTTGCCCTTCACGGAAGCGGTTGTGCGCCATGTGGCGGAGCGCGTCCGCCATGTGCAGGACGTGTTGGAGCGACCGCTCCTGCTTGAAAATGTGTCCAGCTACATGAGCTTTGTCGAGTCGACGATGAGCGAATGGGAATTCCTGAGCGCCATTGCGGAAAGGTCCGACTGCGGCATCTTGCTCGACCTTAATAATATTTTCGTCAACGCTTTCAACCACCGCTTCGACCCCGAGCGGTATATATCGTCGATACCAGTGGAGAGGGTCGTGCAGTTCCATATCGCTGGCCACAGCGAGCATGGTGCTTATCTTTTGGATACGCACGATCACCCGGTCAAGCCTGAGGTGTGGTCGCTCTATGAGAGCGCTGTGCGCCGATTTGGGGCGGTCTCGACGTTAGTCGAATGGGACGACAATATCCCGGAGTTTCCGGTGCTGCACGAGGTGGCGAAGCACGCTTGCCGGATCTACCAGGATTTGTCTGCCGACAAGCGTAAACCTGAGACGACAGACCGTGGACGAATCCCTGCGGAAACTTCAGACGCTGCTCTACGACTTGATCACCGCGCCTGAAGGCGTAAGACCTGCCTTAAAGGCTCGGGCGCCGGGTCTCCCTGCGGGCGGGCTCGGCGAGATCATCTGCGGAGATGAGCGCCTTGGGGCCACGGATCGCCTGGGAATATACGCTGACGCTTATTTCTATCGCCTTCTCCAATGCCTTAAGGTCGACTTCCCGGGGGTAGCTGGGGCAATTGGTGAGCGACGCTTCCACAAGCTTATCAGAGACTATCTCGCAGCGTATCCACCCTTCCATACTTCGATAGCATACGCGGGAAGGTTTCTGGCTGACTTTTTACGCGACCATCGATTGCGAAGATCGCCGTTTCTGGCTGATTTTGCGCGGCTCGAGTGGACGTTGAGCGAAGTTTTCCAAGACCCGGACGCGGTTACGTTGGCGAGTGACGACTTGCGAGCTATACCGCCCGGGCAATGGCCAAGCCTCCGCCTTAGGACGCCGCCGGCGCTTCGGCTTGTCGAATGCCGATGGCGTGTCTGCCAGACCTTGCGCGCGATTCGAGAGGGCCGAGATTGGGAGACCCCCGAACCCGGCGAGGGGACCGTTCTGGTGTGGCGCGCTGACGCAGTGGTGTATTACCGCGAGCTTGCGCCCGAGGAGCGAGGCGCCTTCGCGCTCCTGGTTGGAGGAGCGACCTTTTCCGCGGTGTGCGAGGCAGTTGCCCAGGCGTATGCTGAAGGCGACCCGGTCGAGGAGATTAACCGTCTGCTCGCGCGATGGGTCGGCGACGGCTGTTTGATGCTGGAGCAGGAAACGGCGTCACAACATAAGAGCGAGGCAACTAAGCGGCCGAAGGCAGAATCGTCGGTCTCGCCGGGCTTCGGCTTGACTGGTGACTCGTGATGGCGTTTCGGTGGCTGACTATAGCGTGTTGTGCATGGCTGCGAATGGGCGACTGGGGCCGCCTATGGGCGAGACGGCAAAGTGTCGCGTGATGCGGCGTGCCTAACGACGGCACCAGCGCTGCCGGGAGAGGAATACAATAAGGCGCGTGAGAGGTGCGTACCATGGCGGGCTTGAGTGTGGGCAAAATCGCAAGCGACGAACCCAGCGCAGCTAGCGCAGGCATCAGCTTTAATCGTGTTCTGAACGAGCATGGGTTTGGGACGTTGACTCGTGAGCGAACCGTTACACTCCAGGTCAACGTAGGCAAGCTCTGCAACCAAGCGTGTCATCATTGCCACGTCGACGCCGGGCCTAAGCGTTTGGAGCGCATGACGACCGAGGTGGCGGAGCGTGTAATCGCCCTGCTGGCGCGCAGCGACGACATTAATCGCGTCGACCTGACCGGGGGAGCGCCCGAGTTGAACCCGAACTTCCGCTTCCTGGCTGAGCAAGCGCGGGCGCTAGGCCGCCGAGTGATGGTGCGATGCAACCTGACGGTGTTGTTTGTCGACGGGATGGAATGGTTGCCTGAGTTTTATCGGCACAATCAGATAGAGCTCGTCTGTTCGCTGCCGTGCTACGGCCGCGAAAATGTCGATCGCCAACGGGGAAGCGGTGTTTTCGAGCGCAGCATCGCAGCGCTTAAGATGCTCAACGAACTCGGATACGGGAAGGGCAATCCCGAGCTCGTCCTCAACTTGGTATATAATCCGATTGGAGCGTTCTTACCGCCATCCCAAGCTGACTTGGAGGTGCAGTATAGAAATGAGCTAAAGAATAGCTTCGAAATAGAGTTCGACCATCTCCTGACCATAACGAACATGCCTATTAACCGCTTTGCGTCACAACTACGCCATTGGGGCAAAGAGCAAGAATACATGGGCTTGTTGGTCAACCATTTCAACCCGGCCACCGTCGCGGGGCTCATGTGCCGCACGCTGGTCAGCGTCGCGTATGACGGTAAGCTCTACGATTGCGACTTTAATCAAATGCTGGAGATGGGATTGAGAACTCAACGAGGCGGCTGTGGCCTGACAATCTGGGATATATACGATTTGCGCCAACTCGACGGAGCGCGAATCGCCACTGGGCGTCACTGTTTTGGCTGTACCGCCGGCGCGGGATCGAGTTGCGGCGGAGCCCTGGCCTAACTCGCCGAGTTGAAATCCGCGCCTGGGGTCGAGATCGCCAGGACGCTTCGCCGCAGGTCGCCTCGAAAAGCTATTTGCTGGAGTCGTCCCCAGCTTCGATGTGGTTTGTCTCCATGACTAAGCGCCCTCAATGGTCAGAACTGCTACACCTTTCCGGTTGGTTCGAATTGCTATATCACGTCCGCTGGGCTGAATTGTCACACCGCGGTCATTGAGCTGAATTGCTACACGAGTAAGCCCCGTGGCCTGCTCCCCGCCAGCCTGACACGTTTGAGCTAGAGTTCGTCACGAAGAGGAGACCGACGAATGGAGTGCAGCCGGTTTAACGAGGAACAAATCATCGTGACCCTGCGCGAGCGGGAGGCGGGAGCGAAGACCCAGGAGGTGTATCGGCGCCATGCGATCTCGGACGCGACGTTTTATCAATGGAAGGCCAAGTACGGCGGGCTGGATGTGTCGGAAGCGTGCCGGCTGAAGTCGCTGGAGGACGAGAAGCGGCGACTGAAGAAGCTGTTGGCCGAGGTCATGCCGGACAATGTGACGCTGAAGGACCTGCTCGGCAAAAACGCTTAACGCCTGCGGCGCGACCAGCGGCCGCCGCACAGCTCACCGAGCGGTATCGCCTGAGCCAGGTGCGTGCCTGCAGGCTGGTGGGACTCAATCGGTCGAGTCTTAACTACAGGGCCCGATGGTCCGATGATACGGCAGTGCGGGAACGGCTGCGAGCTGACCAGCCCCGCGGTGCTGCGCTGGTCGCTCGGTCGGCTCGATTGGCACTACATCGCGCCGGGCAAACCCGCGCAAAACGCCTTCGTCGAATCCTTCCACAACCGCTTGCATGACGAATCACTCAACGAGCATGTATTCCTGAGCCTGGCCGAGGCGCAGGTGACCATCGAAGCCTGGCGCGATGACTACAACTACCGTCGCCCGCACTCAAGCCTCGGCGCGCCGACGCCGGTCGAGTTCGCGCGGCTCAAAACGGAGAAACTGATTCCGCCCCCTGCGATGGAAAATCTGACCCAAAACCCGAAAAGCGAGCCAGCAATAAGTTGAGTCCGAGGCGGCCGGCGTGGTCCTCTGAGCGCAATGAGGGAGGACCCGAAAGTGGCGAAGAAGGGGCATTCGGAGGAGCAGATTCTGC
>JAJYYI010000132.1 GCA_021801125.1 Deltaproteobacteria bacterium
TGATCTGCCGATCGTGGGCGACCCCAAGCTGGTTTTGCGGCAACTGATCGACCGCGCCAAGGAGTTGCGGCTCGACTTCTCGAAAAACCGGTCCTCGCAGTGGGTTCAGGAACTGGGGCAAGTGCGCGAGAACTTTGGGCGGATGATCGTCGAGCAGGCTAAAAAAGTCGCCGACAATCGTCCGCTTCATCCCGCGCGTCTGGCCAAGGATCTCACGTCGATACTCGACAAGAGCGCTACCGTTATTATCGACAGCTTCACCCTGTCGGGCTGGATGAGCCAGTGGTTCACCTGCCGATTCCCGGGCCAGGTGCTGGACGCCGGGCCGCTGGCGCCGGTGGGCCACGGCGTTGGCATGGGACTCGGCGCGCAGCTTGCGCGGCCGGGCAAGCAGATCGTCGTAGTCGTCGGCGACGGCGGATTTGGTATCGGCGGGTGGGACATGGAGACCGCCACCCGACTAGGCCTTCCGATCATTTGCGTGTTGTGGAACAACAGCTCTTGGGGCCCGAGTTTCGAATCGATGCCGATACTGAAGGACCGTACTGACCCCTTCGACATGCTTCAGGGCATCAGGTACGACAAGATAGCGGCTGAAATGGGGTGCCACGGCGAGCACGTCGAGGCGCCCGACGACCTGCTTCCGGCGCTAGAGCGAGCGATGAAGGCGGGCAAGCCGGCCCTCGTCAACATAGTCGGCGACAAGACGGTCGGCCATCCCACGCTCGGCGGCAATCTGCTCGGCTCGACCGGCAAGGCGTAATCACGCTCGCAATATCGCGCCTTTCGCGCCATCGCCACAGACCTGCTTTCGGGTGCTCTGTCCGGTGCGACGTTGCGCGACGAGGTCGCGCGCTTGGCGCGCGGGCTCGGGTGCCGCGGGTCGTGTGCGTTTGCCCAAAGTGCGGGCCTCGTTAAATCGCAATCTAGGAGAGGAACGGAGCCTTGGCCGGTGAAAAGTTCATTGCGTTGAGCCGGGAGCTTTACGGATATCTAGCCGCGCACGGCCACAACGACGACCCGATTCTGGCGGAGCTTGCCGCCGAGACCGCGCGGTTGGGGCGACCGAGCGCGATGCAGATTACGCCCGAAGAGGGCACTCTGATCGGTCTTATGGCGCGTGCGATCGGAGCGCGCGAGGCATTGGAGGTCGGCACCTTCACCGGGTACAGCGCTTTATGCGTGGCGCGGGCGTTGCCTGAAAATGGCCGGCTTCTGTGCTGCGAGATAAATCCGTCGTGGGCGGAGATCGCGCGCCGCTTTTGGGACAAAGCCGGCGTCGCGCACAAGATCGAGATGGTCGTGCGTCCGGCGCTCGAAACGCTGCGCACGCTGCCGGTTGAGCGGCGGTTCGATTTCGCGTTCATCGACGCCGACAAGCCCAACTATCACGCCTACTATGAAGAAGCGCTCGAGCGCGTGCGACCCAACGGGCTCATCGTAATCGACAACGTGCTGTGGGGCGGCAACGTGATAAACGAGAGCGACCAGAGCGATGATACCCGCGCGATTCGCCAACTCAACGACTTTATCGCGGGCGACCGACGGGTGGAGGCCGTGATGCTGGCGGTGGCTGACGGAATCACAATCGCCCGAAAAAAGTAAATGGTCGCCCCATGGCGCTGCGCGATACGGCCTGGCGCGACGTGCGGAGTTTAAGCGGATGCGCCCGGATGGGGTTCGCGCTGGTCGTGGTGGATGGAGCAGGCGGAGCGCGAGCGATAACGCGAAGAACTCACCCGCCCTCGTGAGGCGAAGTGATCGCGCTCAGCGATAGGCGTTCCACGGCGAGCGAGGGCACGTAATAGGCCTGCGGCGCGCCCCAGAGCGTTGTCGCGTGAGTCTCGTCTTCGGTGGCGATCAACGCTTCGAACACGTCGCGTATATTGGCGTTGATCCGCAAGCAGTTCGGCGCGATCGGGGCCTCAGGGACGCCGTTGCGAATAAGGTAGGAACCGCCGCTTATCGTGCAGGTGAAGTCGCCGGCAGCCTGCCCGTTGATTGGGTACGTGTACCACACATTGCCGATGTAGATGCCGTTGTCGAGTGACCTCATTAACCAGCGAAGTGCGCGTCCGTGCCGCGCGCGCATCACGACGTTGCTTGCGCTGGTCGCGATTTGCGCGTCAAACCGGCGAACTCCGCTGTCCGCCAAACGATAGCCGTTCGATCCGGCAAGTTGCACCGAAAGCTTTGTTTTGCGGTTGCGCGCCGCCTGAAGCCGCCGCGCATCGTAGAAGCTCGCCAGCAGGCCGACCAACTCGCCGTTGCGAACCAGCGTGATGCGCCGCGCGGGGATTCCTTCGCAGCTAAGGTGTCGGCGGACCGCGCCATGCCTCGCCCGCGGATCGTCGTCGAGCGAGAGGCGCCGGTCCATCACGGGCGCGCCAAATCGTCCCAGATACGCCGAGTTTGCGGTGTAGAAGGACCTGGCCGTGAGCGAGGGCAGGACGATATGGTTCAGAATCTCCGCGACCGGTTGCGGACCGAGAAGGACTCGGTACTCGCCGGCCGACGGACAATGGGACGCCTTGAGCCTGAGCGCGCTGTCTACCGCGCGCCATCCCAGCGACGAGGCTGCTCGTCTAAGGTCGTACGTCGAAGTCCCCAGGCGACTTACGCTCGCCTTGGCGGCGATTTCCTCGATGAACGCGGTAAGGGCGACGCGGTAATGGGCGTGCTGATCGACGCATCCCGTCGGGGCGTGCGGGCCGGCCACGGCGATACGCTCTTTGCTCACGGTTATATCGCCGCCCAGGATAAAGCCGCCGCCGGAGGCGCCACCGGATGCGTAGCGGTTGTGGCGGTCGATCGCGCTGCGCAGCGCATCCCATCCCGCGCTCACCAAAAGCTTGCCGTCGGCCATCATCACCGTGGGCGCGTGCGGAATCTTATCCCGGCTTGCGCGGGCGGACGATGGAAGGCCCACGAAGTGCGGGTCCGCGATCGCATTCGCGCGCGCACGCTCCAGGGCGCGCCGCAGCGCCGCCTGGTCCAGTTCGCCGGCCTCGAAAGCCCATCCGCACTCATGCGGGTTCCGGCGCGTCACGACTCTCAAGGCGAGCCCGTCAGCGTTTTCGGACTTGGCCTCCTCCACGCCTCGACACGGAATATCGGAGGTGTAGTTGAGCCGAACCACGAGCTGCTCGCTGCTCGAGCAATACACCTCGAAGTCGGCAAGGTCGCTTTCGCGCGCGAGAGAGCTAGCCGCGTCGGCGGCAAACTCGCGCATCTGCTCGAGCGGTAACATCTGCTCCGCCGTCTTCCTGTTGCCTGCACGCCGTGACCGTTAAGGGCGCGCCTTGGGCACTCGGCGCATCGTTGTCCGGCGCGCCTGTCGTTGTTCGTTTCCAACGTAGCCGGATGGTCATTGTCCACGGAATAGGCGCGTATGGGGTCTCAGACCGAAAGCTTGGAACCTGCCGACTTGTTCTCGAAAAAGGGTAACTCGAAAAGGCGCTCGCGCAACTGCTCGTGCATAGAGTCGGCCAACTCGCGGGCGCTTTGCGCGGCTTTGCCGCGGATGCCTGCGAGGCGTCGAAGTCTGCGCCGCGCCACCGCGGCTTGGCGCAAGCTCTGTTGCCCCATTGGGTCGAACCGGCACACTGACGCCGCGCCCGCCTGCTCCGCGACTTCGCCGATCGCTGCGCGCGAGGCGTCGTACAATGCCTGCGCGTCCTGCAAATCCAACCGGGCCGCGCCGCCAAGCGCCTTGACGATTTGATTGAACTGGCGGATGCGCTTGAGCCCGCCTTCGAAGATTCGGCGATGCATCGCGAACGAAACCACCGGCGAATCGACCGCCTTTTCCAGCAGGGCATCGAATGATGTAAAGTCTAAGGCGAGCAGCTTGAGCAGAACTTCCTGGTAGGATGGCTCGTGCGCAGCGTCGAAGCAGGCCTCGAAGTAGATGTGTCCGGACAACCGCGCGTCGTATCGGCTGACGTAACACGCCGGCAGATAGAAGTTGTGCGCGACCACGTCGCCCGCTAGATGAGCAAGATAGCCCAACGCAAAGCTTTGAGCCGCGGGGCCCTCTGCCGTCTCGAGCAGGCTGAGGCCGGTCGCCCAGTTATGCGAATGTCGCCGAAGCCGGCTTTGCAAACGCCGGCCTTGCACGATATCAGGCGCCAGGCTGCCGTAGAGGAAAATTTCAGGGCACGCCAGCAGCGTTGCGTAGAGCGGATGCGACCGCGGAATGACGGTCGCCATCGCCTGGATGCCCAACGCGATATGGGTTACCGGGCCCCACGCCCAGGCCGCGCTTGGAGCGATCAAGAGGGCGCAAGTTGTGACGGCAAAAGCTACGATTATGGGTTTGCGCGCAACGGGTCCCATCGCGTCGAAGCATTTTTCACCGCCGGCGACTGATCTCAATGCGCATGCGGCCGACGGCGCCAAATGACGATATCATATTCGCGACGCTTCGCGATTACATCGAGCAACTGGCCGAGGAGGGGTTGGACGGTCTTCCCGTTTTGCCCGCTCAACCGGCGCCCGCCAGCGCGGATAGCTCGCCCGTACCTGAGGCGCAGCCCGATGAGCAGGTGGAAGCCGGCATGCCGCAAAATGACGCAGGAGCGAGCGCCGCGCTCTTTTCCGTCTATCCTGGGCTCGAGAAGACGGCAAATCTGGAGCAACTGCGCGCTTTCATCGGCGATTGCCGCAGATGTAAGCTCGCGGAAAGCCGCACCAATCTGGTCTTTGGCGTAGGCAATCCGAAAGCGCGTTTGGTGTTTGTCGGCGAGGGCCCTGGGGCTGATGAAGATGCGCAAGGCGAGCCATTCGTGGGGCGCGCCGGGCAGCTATTGACCGATATCATCGAGCGCGGCATGGGGATGCGCCGGTCGGACGTCTACATTTGCAACGTTGTCAAGTGCCGTCCGCCAGGAAACCGCAAGCCCGAGCCGGGCGAAGTCGCGGCTTGCGAGTCCTTCCTGCGGCGTCAGATCGAGCTGGTCAAACCGGAAGTGATCGTCGCGCTCGGTTCCGTTGCTGCTCAGGCGCTGCTCGACGTCAAGACGCCGATCAGCCGGCTGCGCGGTACGTGGCAGCAGGTGCGCGGAATCAGGCTGATGCCTACGTTTCACCCGGCATACCTGCTGCGCAACCCGGCCGACAAACGTCTGGTCTGGAGCGATATCCAGGAAGTAATGAAGGTCTTGGGCCTGCCGACGACAAAACCGGGCCGCGCGCGCTGAAGTGTCGCCTTCTAAGCTGCGTCATTTGAGCAAAGGGCGCGTTTGCCCGCGACAAGCTTTGGGACGATAGAGCGACCGGGATTGGAGAACGCGAGCAACGCCGACGCGTGATCGCCCGGTCGCGAATGATTAGTCACGAGGAGTTGAGAGTTGAGCGGTACGCTGATTTTGGTCAGACACGCGGAAAGCGAAGGCAATCGGGACCGCCGGTTTACTACTTCTCCGGCGGTGGCGATAACCGAGCAGGGGCGCGTCCAGGCGGTATCGGCCGCGGAGAAAATTCGACGCCTTTACAGACCCGCGCACGTAATAACCAGCCCCTATACTCGCGCCCTTCAGACGGCCGAGATTATCGCCCGCGCTCTCAAGCTTCCGATGGCGGTGGAGCACGGGCTGCGCGAGCAGAGCTACGGAGCGCTTGCCGGCCTGCCCTACGACGCGGTCTTCACCACCGCTGGCTACAACCCGCAGCGGGTATGGGCATGGCGGCCGCCCAACGGGGAGAGCCTGGAAGATGTTCGCGAGCGCGTAGTGCCCGTCTTCGAGCGCCTAGCCGCGCAGCATCACAACATGGAGGTCGTCGTGGTGAGCCATGGCGGCGTGATGGCGGCGGTGCGGGCCGCCGTCGCCGGAGGGTGGGAGCACGCCGTGGTGCCGCCGAATACGGGGATATTCGTCCTCAGACACGCCGAGGGACGACTACTGTCCCTCGAAGTTCCCGAGTAACAATCGCGCCGGCAAGAAACTATCGCCAGGGCTGCCGGTGTCACTTGGCAGGGATTTCCGGTGATGCCCGACCCGCGGGGCCGCCAAGGGGTTCGCCAAATTCGACGCCGGTCAGGGGCTGTGAGAGGCTGGGGCGGAGTCGTCGATAGTGGTCTGGCCGTCCGCAACGGGGAAAGCGGCGCTCCCCAGGTCTTCGCTGTCGAGCATGGTGGCTAGAGCGTCGAGTTCCTGCCGTACCTTGGCGGCAAGCTCCAAATTGATTCCCTTGACCTGAGCGATCTGTTCCGTTGTCGCCTCGCGCATTCGCTTGAGACTGCCGAAGTGACGTAGGAGCGCTTGGCGGCGGCGCGGACCCACGCCTTCGATATCGTCCAGCGCCGAGCGCATCCTGGCGCGCCGACGTAGGTCGCGATTGTAAGTGATCGCGAAGCGATGGGCCTCGTCGCGCAGCCTGACCAGCAGGAAAAGCGCGTTGGAGTTGCGCTTCAGCAAGATCGGGTCCTTGCGGTTCGGCAGGAAAACCCGTTCCGCGGATTTCTCGACGCGGTTTTCGCGCGGGCTGTTGAGCACGTGCTGTTTGGCGAGCGCGATCGCTTCGATTCGGTCGCGCAGACCGAGTTCGCGCAAAACGTCGAGCGCAACGTTCAGCTGACCCTTGCCTCCGTCGATCACGATGAGGTCGGGAAACTCGCCCTCGCCGTCGATTCGACTCAGGCGGCGGCGCAAAACCTCGTGCATGCTCGCAAAGTCATCTTGCCCTTGCACTCCGCGGATACGGTAGCGGCGATACAGATCTTTGCGCGGCTCGCCTTCGTCGAAGACCACCTGGGAGGCGACGACCATCGTGCCCTGCAGGTTCGAGATGTCGTAGCACTCGATCCGCTTGGGAGAATTACGCAAATGGAGCTTGAGCCTGAGTTCCTCCACCATTCGCTCGCGCGTGCGCTCGTTGTCGCGCCGAGCAGCGAAGCTCTGGCGCGCGTTTTCCTGGGCCATTTCGACCAGGCGCAACCGCTCGCCGCGCTGCGGGACGATGAAATCGACCTTTTTGCGCCGGCGCTCGAACATCAGCTCGGCCCTCGCCGGCGCGTCCTCCAGCGCCGCGGGAAGAATTACTTCGTCCGGGAACTCGCGATCGGCGGCGTAAAAGCGCGAGAGCAACTGGGCGAGGACTTCTTCGTCGCTGAATTCCAGGTCTTGAAAGCTCCACGACTGGGTCGAGGTCAGCTTGCCGGAGCGCACGATCAGCGCGATAGCCTCGATGAAGCCGCCTTCGCGATAGAGCCCGAACACGTCCTGGTCGCATCCCATATGATGGACCACGGTTTGGCGTTCCACGGTTTTCTCGATCGCGCGAATCTGGTCGCGAATCCGCGCGGCGTGCTCGAACTCCAGCCGCTCGGCGCACGAGCGCATCCGCTCGCGCATCTCGCGCAACAGCTCCAAGCTCTTTCCTTCGAGCAGCATCGAGGCTGCGCGCAGATGGTGCTCGTATTCGGCGCGATCCACCGGCAAGCAGCACGGCCCGAGACATCGCTTGATCTGATACTCAAGGCATGGGCGCGCTCGGTTTCGGAACACCGCGTCCGAACAAGTGCGCAGCGGGAAGAGCTTGCGTATGACGTCGATCGTTGCGCGCAAGCCGTCGGCCGAGCCAAACGGCCCGAAGTAGCGGCTGCCGTCGCGCACGATCTTCCGCGTGACCATTACCCGCGGCCAGGGATGGTTGGTGATTTTCGCGCTGAGGTACGACTTGTCGTCCTTGAGCCGGATGTTGTAGCGCGGCTTGTACTGCTTGATGAGGTTGTTTTCGAGGATGAGCGCTTCCTTTTCGCTCGCCGTGACCAGAATTTCGAAGTCATGGACGCGCGAGACTAGAAAGCGGATCTGCATCCGATTGTCGCCGCGCTCGCGAAAATAAGCGCGGACCCGCGAGCGCAGCGACTTCGCCTTACCGACGTATATGACCTTGCCGTTGGCGTCCTTGAGCAGGTAAACGCCGCATTCCGCGGGCACGCGGTCGAGTTTGGCGTTCAGCTCTTGCCCAGGCTTAAGCGCCACGTTTTCCGGCGTGGTCGAGGCACAACTGTCGTCCGCGGTCGCGGGAACGTGCTCGCCGGCCGGCACCGTCGGCGTGGCGACAACGTCCCGGGCGGAAGTTTCGGCGGAATCGACTGCGTTTCGCGGCTCGATCGGAGAGACCGGCTCGTTTCCGGCTTCGAGTTTCTCGCTCATTGCCCCGTCTGCTGATTTTAGCATCGAGGACCGCCGCGTGAGACGCCCCGCGCAGTCCTCAATGGGCAGGCGCGCGGCGATGAGGCCTTAGCCCGGCGGGTCGGGCACGAGCCGCAAACGGCGGGTCTTGCGAAGCGGTTGGGCGCGAGGCTGATTACGCCGCCCAGACGAAGCGGCGGCCTTCGTCTGCGTCGCGCTGGCTGCGTCGGTTGGCGCCGACGCGGGCGGGCGGCGGCTTGAGCCGAGTTCGAGGGCGCGGCGCTCAAGCGCTTTGATGTGATCTCGCAGGTCGGCCGCGCGCTCGTATTCGAGTTCGTCGGCCGCTTCGATCATCTCGCGCCTGAGCTTTGCAATCAGCGCGGGAACCTCTTCCAACGCGACCGCGTCCACGCCGGCCGGGCTATCTTTCTCCGGCACCACGGCCCATTCGGGCGAATACATCTCGACGAGCGACGCGTCGATCGCTTTGATCACGGAGCGCGGCGTTATTCCATGCTCGGCGTTGAAGGCGAGTTGCTTGGCGCGCCGCCGGTTGGTCTCTCCGATAGCTCGGCGCATCGACTCGGTCATCGTGTCGGCGTACATGATCACCTTGCCGTGCACGTGGCGCGCCGCGCGTCCCGTGGTCTGGATTAGCGAGCGCTCGGAGCGCAGGTAACCTTCTTTGTCGGCGTCGAGAATCGCGACCAGAGAGACCTCGGGCAAATCGAGCCCTTCGCGCAAAAGGTTGATTCCGACCAGCACGTCGAACTCGCCTTTGCGCAGGCCGCGGATTATTTCGACGCGCTCGATCGTGTCGATATCCGAGTGCAGGTAGCGCACCCTGACGCCGAGTTCCTGGTAGTAGTCGGTGAGGTCCTCCGCCATCTTCTTGGTCAGGCACGTGACCAGCACGCGTTCGCCGGCGGCAACCCTTTTCCTGATTTCTTCCAGGAGGTCGTCAACCTGAATCCCGGCGCGCCGCACCTCGATCTCCGGATCGACCAGCCCGGTGGGCCGAATCAACTGCTCGACGATCAGCCCGCGCGAGCGGCGCATCTCGTATTCCGCGGGCGTGGCCGAGACGTAGATTGCTTGATTGACGAAGGCCTCGAACTCCTCGAAATTGAGCGGCCGGTTGTCCAGCGCGGAGGGCAGGCGGAAGCCGTACTCGACCAGCGTCTCCTTGCGCGAACGGTCGCCGCGGTACATCCCGCCGATCTGGGGAATC
>JAJYYI010000058.1:0-20808 GCA_021801125.1 Deltaproteobacteria bacterium
TTCCGATCTGTTCGGCTCCCAGCGGTACCACCACTAATAACCTTATCCTCGTCGGGACGTGCAAGGCGCAGTAGCCATACCATGGCACTAATTCAACGACCCTTCTGGCTGCTGCTTCTGGTCGTGCTGGTGATTGGCGGATGCAACAGCGGCAGCAGCTCTAGTCCTTCGCCGACGCCGACGCCGACACCGAGCGTTGGGGCCGCGCCTAGCGCCCCAATGCTGGGCTTTGTGGCGACACAGTGACACTCGTGTCTCCCTAAGCGCGGCGTCCGCGGTAGCTTCGCCCGCGGCGACTGGACCGTATGTGCGTTCGCTAGTCTGCCGCGTGTTTGGCCTTGCGGCATTTCCAAAGAACGTGTGTTGTTTTCGTGGCGCTGAGCGGCCGCGGGCCTGCTAGCCGATGCCGCGCGTGTCGCCCTGCGCCTCGCGCGGCATCGGCTCTGTATCAGGGTGATCGCGACGATCTCTGAGTCGCGCCGCTCCTGAATGACCACAAATCCCAGCGTTAGCGGTCGGGCGTGGCCTGCCCGGCGCGAGAGATGCGGAAATTGCCCGAAGCCGCTGCGCTTGGTACATCTTTAGGGCATGTCTGCCTAGCGCAGGCACGCCAACCCGGTACGAGAGGAGGATGCGATGACTAAGGACAGGCTCCAATGGAAGGTACTTACGGCCGCCTCAATAGCTGGTCTAATCGGAGGATCGCTGACCAGTTGGTTGCTCAATGCCGCGGTTGTCGCCGCTGCCGGGAAGCGCGGGGATCATGCCCGGTTGATAAGGGCAGATGTTTTGCGCGTGCGCAAGTTGGTGGTGGTTGATCGTGACGGCGCTCGGCGGGCCGTGATTAGCGCCGACACGGGTTCGGGCGTGATCCGAGTCTACGACAGCAAGGGGCAGCCGCGCGTGGTTCTCGGAGTGCCCGGGAACGACTCGGCGCTGGCGCTGTATGATGACACTGGCAAGACGCGAGTCGCGGTCGGTACCGGCGTGGGCAGCGATTATGTGCGCATGTTCGACCAGAACGGAAATATCCGTGTCGGCTTAGGCATCCAGGGCGATGATTCCGCGCTGGCTTTCTCCGGTGCGAACGGTTTGCTGCGCACCGTGGTCGGCGCGAGCGGCGACCGGGTCCAGGGTCTGACGGTTTACGATAGCTCCGGCAAGACGCGGGAAATGGCCGGACTCACGAACAATCAGCCGGTCCTGCAGATTCAAGACTCCATGGGCAAAGTGCTTTGGAGCGCGCCGTGATGAACTAAGCTGACGCGGACGGAGCGTAGGTGTGTCAGGCGCGTTCAACGGAAGTGTGGACGCTTGAGGATGGGGAAGCGAACGGCTGCCTTTGCTCGTGTTGGATAGAGCGGGCAGTCGGCTTGCCTGGCCTCCGCGTCGCGTGGGTTGCAAGAAGCGGAGCGCGCGCTTTCGCGGATGAGCGACGAAGCGGGTAACCGACCACCTTTACGCAAGGCGGACCCGCAAGACCGGTGAAGCGCATGCAGGGAGACAAGAAGGCGGCGTGATCGTTAAGCGTCGCGACCGGCCGGACTGCGCCGCTGTGAGAGGAGTAAACCTGCCCGTCTTGGGTTAGGCTACGGCTTCGTGTACATCCTTGGCATCTCAGCTTACTACCACGACAGTGCGGCGGCGCTGATTCGCGACGGCGAGATAATCGCCGCCGCGCAAGAAGAACGCTTCTCGCGCAAAAAGCACGACCCCGGTTTCCCGCGTCATGCCGTGGCGTATTGTCTTGCGGCAGGCGGCGTCAAACTTCCCGACGTGCATCGGGTAGCCTTTTACGATAAACCGCTGCTCAAGTTCGAGCGCATGTTGGAGACCTACTTCGCATACGCTCCGCGTGGGCTGCGCTCGTTCACGCAAGGGCTTCCGATCTGGATAAAAGAAAAGCTCTTTCTTAAATCAATGCTCAGGCGGGAGCTTTCGCGCGTAGCCGACATCCCGCTAGCTCAGGTTCCGCCGCTGCTGTTTACCGAGCATCATCAGTCTCACGCCGCCTCGGCATTCTTTCCGAGCCCGTTCGAGCGCGCGGCAGTGCTGTGCATGGATGGCGTGGGGGAATGGGCGACGACGTCGCTATGGCTCGGTGAGGGCAATCGGCTGCACCCGCAGTGGCAGCTCGATTTTCCCCATTCGCTGGGGATGCTGTACTCCGCGTTCACCTATCACGCCGGATTCAAGGTAAATTCCGGCGAATACAAGCTGATGGGACTGGCGCCGTACGGTGAGCCGCGCTATGTCGACCTGATCTACGACAAGCTGCTCGACCTCAAGGATGACGGCAGCTTTCGGCTCGCGCTGGAGTACTTTGACTATCCGAGCGGTCTCAAGATGACCGGCTGGCGCTTCGACCAGTTGTTTGGCGGTCCGGCGCGCCAGCCCGAGGCGCCGATCACGCAGCGCGAGATGGATTTGGCCGCCTCGATTCAGAAGGTCACCGAGGAGATCGTCTTGCGGCTGGCGCGCACGGCCAAGCGCGAGCTGCGCACGGATTACTTGTGCCTGGCCGGGGGTGTCGCGCTCAACTGCGTGGCGAACGGCCGGCTTTTGCGCGAAGGCGTGTTCAGCGATATCTGGATTCAACCCGCGGCGGGCGACGCCGGCGGCGCCCTGGGCGCCGCGCTGTCGGCCTACCACGAGTACGAAGGCGCTGCGCGCCAGGCTCGCGAAGGCGACCAGATGAAGGGGACGCTGTTGGGGCCGAGCTTCAACGTGGATGAGATCAAGGCGGTGCTGGACCAGGCCGGTGGGCGCTATCAGCGCTTCGATGACGACGAAGCGATGCTGGAGCGCGTGGCGGCGCTGCTGGCCGAGGGCAAGGTCGTCGGATGGTTTTGCGGGCGAATGGAGTTCGGGCCGCGTGCGCTCGGGGCGCGTTCAATACTTGGAGATGCGCGCAATCCCAAGATGCAATCGGTGATGAACCTGAAGATAAAGTTTAGGGAATCGTTCCGGCCCTTCGCCCCCGCGGTGCGCGCGGAAAGGGTCGGCGATTACTTCGAGCTTGACCGGCAAAGTCCGTACATGCTGATCGTCGCCCCGGTAAAGGAAGAACTGCGCACAGCACTTAACGACGAATATCAGCGGCTGTTCGGGATCGACAAGCTCAATGTGCCGCGCTCGACGATTCCGGCGGTGACCCACGTCGATTATTCCGCCCGCGTGCAGACCGTCGACCAGGCTGCTAACCCGCGCTTTTATCGGTTGCTGTGTCGGTTCGAGGAGCTGACCGGATGCGCGGTGCTGGTCAATACGTCGTTCAACGTGCGCGGCGAGCCTATCGTTTGCACGCCGCAGGAAGCGTACCGATGCTTCATGCGGACCGAAATGGACTATCTGGCGGTTGAGAACTTTCTGCTCAACAAGGCCGACCAGCCGAGGCTAAACGGCGACACTTCGTGGCGCGAGGAGTTTCAGCTCGACTAGCGGCGGTCTGGTAGCGCCGCGAGCATCGGCTCGCTTCGTTTCTTTAATCGGCCCCGCTTTTCACTGAGCGTCTGCTCAAGAACCCGGCGATACATTTGCTCGCCGTCGCTCTCCGGCAGCGGCGTGGAGTTAATGCGCTTGCGCGGTGAGGCACGCGCGACCGTCGCCATCGGGGGCGGCGTAACGAGCCCTAGAATCGGCGGCTGCGCCAGCAAAGCGAGAAACTGGACTGTCAGCGCAAGTCCGACTTTACGTCTCGCCCCGTCCGGCGTGCGCTAAATATCGCTACATGTAAGGAGCGGAATGTTTGGCGTGAAGGGCGAAATTCTCGATATAGGCGCGGGCGAGGGCGGGGTCGGTGATCACGAGTACGTTTTCCGCGTCGAAATGCTCGGCGGAATAGGTGAAGTTGAAGCTTCCCGTGATCACCGTCTGGTTGTCGATGATCATGATCTTGTTGTGAGCGTTCTTATGCATCCCGTCCAGGAGTGGGACGATTCCGGAGCGTGCCAGATAAATCGCCTCGGAGTTACCGATCCGCAGCGCGTTGCGGCGGTCGAGAATTACCTGGACCTTGACGCCGCGCTGGTAGGCTTTCACCAGCGCTTTGGTGATTGGTCGGGCGGTAAGGAAGTAGGCCTGAACCAGAATTACGCTCTGCGCGGAGTTGATCGCGCCGACGATTATATCGGTGCATCGCGGGCCACCTTCGTATTCGGGCGTGAAACAGAGCGTGATACCGTCCGCCGCGTGCGCTAACCGGGGGCGACTTGCGGACAACGCGACAAATAAGGACGCCGCTGCCACGCCGATAGCAAACGCTCGTAACGCTCTTCTCATTGCTGAAAACCGTCCTTGAATGTGTTGTCGTAACGGAGCCTGCTCCTGAGACGGGCTGCCGCCCTGGCCTGAAGACGAAGTGGTGCGCGTATCCGCGTCTTAAAGCGCCAGCCCTCTGCGAGGAAAACGCTGCATGGGCTCTAAGTGCGGTCGTCTACGCGCAGTCGACCCGTCCTAGAAAAGCGTGTAGATGAACGGTGAGATGGCGGTGACCTGTGTGATCACAACGGCTGCTCCCAGGATAATCAACGTACCGATCAGTGGGACCAGCCAAAACTTCTTTCGCTCTTTGGCGAACGCCCACAAGTCCTTTAGAAAATCGAGCATCTATTGGAACCCTCCGCTCGCGCCCGCTGGGCGAACCCTCAATCGTTAAAATCATCAAAGAGTCTAACAGGCCCTTGATGTCGGCCGAACACCGAACGCAAAGGCGCAAAGGCATCCATGCCGTCCGAAGTGCTCGCACGGACGAGCCTCTGGCGCTCCAGGTAATGGCCTCGGCGCGCGCGTTCGACCTCACTGGCGCGTTAACGCGTTAGCTAGTATCTTAGCGAAATGACCATTCTAATTGCCCTGGCATTTGGTCGTGAGCGGCATCGCGAAGCATAGCGGGGTCAAGAGCGCGCGGCTTGAGCGCGGCCTTACGCAAGCGGAGCTGGCGCGCCAAGCGGAGATATCGCGCCAGGCATTGAGCGCGATCGAGGCCGCGGTCTACCAGCCCACCGTCGGAGTGGCGCTGCGGCTAAGCCGGGTCCTAGGCAAAAGCGTGGAGCAGCTCTTCGGGAGCGAGCTGGACGCCAAGTTTGATCGTCTCTCGGCGGTTTTACTTGACGCCGCGGAACCGCCGCCGGTGAGCGGGAAGTCGGCTCCCAGACCGGCTCTTTATTTGGCACGCGTCGGCGGTCGCGTCGTCGCGGCGAGTCGCCCTCCGGTGAACCTGAAGCTCGTGCCGGCGGCGGGCGTGATCGAGCGCGTCAGCGGCCACGGCGCGAGAGCGGACGTATTGTCCTTCCGTTCGTCCACCGAGATCGACGCGACCGTCCTGGTTGCAGGATGTGACCCGGCCGGCGTGCTGCTCGAGGACTACGTGGCGCGGCTGTCCGGCCGGATGCGCGTGGTCTGCCTGGAGCGCTCAAGCGTGGCGGCGCTGCGGGCCCTGCGCGGCGCGATGGTACATTGCGCGGGAGTCCATCTGCGCAACAGCGGCGCGCAGGCAGGGGCGGTGTCGCCATCGTCGGAGGGCGCGGATTTCAACCTCGACGCGGTGCGCCAAGCGCTCAGAGACGAGCCGTTTATTTTGATCCATTTTGCCCGGTGGGAACTCGGCCTGGCGGTGAGCCCGGGGAACCCGCTGGACATCCGCACGCCAGGGGATCTTCTCCGCTCTCGACTCAGGCTGGCCGTGCGCGAGCCCGGGTCGGGCGCGCGTCAGGCCTTGGAGCAGGCGTTGGCGCAAGACGGGCTCAGCCTTGGCTGCAACACGAGGATAGAGCTGGAAGTTCACAGCCATCTGGAGGCCGCGGCTGTAGTGGCTCAGGGACGCGCCGACGCATCGGCTACGCTGCGCGTGGCGGCCGAATCGTTCGGCCTCGATTTCGTGCCTTTACGCGAGGAGCGCTACGACCTGGTCACCACGGCGCAAGCCGCCGGTGAGCCCGCGGTGCGAGCGATGCTGGATGCGCTGAATTCGTCGCGCTTCGCCCGCGAGGTGAGCAGCCTTTGCGGCTACGACACGAGCGCGATGGGTTCAGTGGTCGAGCCGCCGTGAAGGATGCCTCGCGCGGGCGCCAGGGCGTCGCGTCATTGAAAGATTACCATCTCGCTGGTCGCGGACAGCGGAATCGTCGCTGAGGGCATGAACGGCATCCCGAGTTGAAACGCGTACTGCACCTGGACCTCCACGGTGCTGCCAGGCTGGTTGTTTGGAATCCACGTCGTAGTGACGGTTAATTGCTTCGGGTTGAGTCCCGCGGCCATGCTCGCCACCATCCCTGAGATATCGTCAGCCGTGGCTGGCTGCGCGCTGGTCGCCCCGCGCACGATCGCATAGCGCGCCGCTGCCTGGGCCGCGTACGAGACGAAGTCGTAGGCTTCTAGGAGCTGACTCGACCAGAAGATGCCGATCGTAACCAGCAGCAGCAGCGGCAGCGTGAAGGCAAACTCGATTGTACTTTGTCCTTGCGCGGCAGTGTGCCCCAGCTTCATTGAACACGCATCGTCGCCTGTCCGGACACGGTGACCGGCCAGGAGACGAAAGGGTAATTGGCGAGACTCTTAAAGCCGGCCGAGGTGTTCACCGTTACGTATATTGTCGGCTGCTGTCCGTTAGCGCAGCTCCCCGCGCCGCAGGTGATCTGGCCGCCGCCGGTGCCGCCGCACTGCAAATAACACGAGGCCGTGGCCGTGAAGTTCTTGAGGCCTTGCGCGTTGTCTGCCGCGGCGCTCTCCATGCCCGCGAGGTCGGCCGCGGTGGCCACGCTTTGAGCGCCGTAGCGCGCGCCCGCGGCGGCCGCCTCGGTGACAGTCAGCGCGGCGTACGCCAGGCGCCCGGTTTCGACCACGCCGAGGAGCAGGCCGACGCTGAGCGGCAGGGTGAGCGCCATTTCGATAACGCTTTGCCCCGCGCTTCGATGCGTGCGGCTGGGCGTATTTCGCGGGCAGGACGTTTGCGGCCGCTCTCTCCGCGAAACCGCCGGACTATCGTCACGCAAACGCAGTGCGGTGGACTTCCTAAATTTGGGTTTCATTCCTATTGAACGAGGATTGCTTGCTTGATCGGCGAGCCGTCGGCAAGTGACGAGTAGTCATTGTTGAGCGAGCTGCCGCTGGTCATATGGACAGTGTCGGCCACGATAATCGTGTAGGCCGCGTCAGCGCCCGAGGAGTAGTTGAGCGAGGTGGTGGGGAAATAAAGCGTGCCTTGGAACATGCCGTCCGCGCCGCTGTTCATGTAACTAGCCGCACATGACGAATCGACACTGCGGTCCTGGAAAAAAAGAATGCCGGCGAGCGGGCCAGCGGTCGGCGCGGTCAAAGAGACGTTGGATCCGGAGTTCAGGTTAATCCCGGCGTAGGGATAAGCGCCGCCGTTTTGCGTGTTGTAAAACGTGACGCCGGTGCCGGTTAGAGTCCCTGCGGAACAGACGGTCATCCCGCCGCCTTCAAGAATGTAGGTGCCGGCCCCGAGCTTAAGCGTGCTGCCGCTGCTCACACCGATGCCGCCCTCCAGGACGTAGGTTCCCGCGCCAAGAGATACGTTGGCGCTGGTGCTGACCCCAAGCGCACCCCAACTGCAGTCTCCGTTGGAAGACGTTCCTTGGATAAAGTAGCTGCCTCCACTAAGCGTGGCGGTTGCTCCGGTCGACGCGACTAGACCGCCCGTGATGTAGTAATTGCCTTGTCCCATGTTCAACGTGGACGAGGTGGAAGCGGAAATCCCGCCGTTGATTGTGTAGTTGCCGGGGTTTAGCGTTGCCGAACCGTTGGTAGAGACGGCTAATCCGCCGTTGAGCGTGTAGTTGCCGCTCTCGAAGGTGAGCGAAGCGCCGCTGCCGACGGTTATGGGCGTGGTGTAAGTGCATGGGGTTATCACCTTCTGTTGCGAATTGCGCAGCGCAAAGCCCGGCTGCGAACAGCCCGCTGTGCTCGGATTGGAGTTGGTGTTGCTGAAGCTGGGCGGAGAGAGGTAGGCGAGCGGGTCGGTGACCTGAACGATTGGGTAGTGCGTGTTCGCAGGCAGCGTCCCCTGCGGGCTCGAGCTGCCAAGGCCGATCCAAGGAGCCGTCATGTCCGCGCCCGAGGTCAGCTGGAGCGCCTGATTGCTGGTGGAATTCACAATGACGCCGCATGCGCTGGTCAAGCTCGCTCCGGATGAGAGAGAAAGCGCCGCCGGGGCGGAAGGGTCGAGCGCATAGACGCAGTTGCGGCTGTTGCCGGCGTAGGCTATTGCCTGCGCGTTGAGGGCAACAGAGTCTTCGCCGAACGCGCGCATAAAAAATGTCGGCTGATTCTTCGCCACCAGCGCCTGAACGTATTGCGTTCCCGCGTAGAGACCCGAGGTCGGTTGGCTCAGGACCACGCTGACCCCGTTGACGCCGTTGGTAAAGCCGTTAAGCGAGGCGTCGTTCTGCCCGGCCGCCTGCCAGTCACCAGCCTGGCTTAACGCCCAGGCGCCGGCGAGCGCGGCGCTGTCGGCGGCGGTTTGCATCAAGCTTTGCTCGCGCCGCAGGTAGCCGACGTCTACGGCGAGCGCCGTGAAGCCCACGAGAGCGACCATTCCCAGCGCTACGGCAATCACCACCTGGCCGGATTCTTTTCCGGACCGCATCACTGCTGCCACTCAAACTTTTCCGAGGCTCGGCTAGATCCCCCAGCCATTGCAGCCCATTATGTCGAGCATCGCTCGTGCCATAGTCAGCAGGTCCCAGGAACCGCCGTCTGGAAGCCTGAAAGGCATTGAGGCTGGAGACTGCATCACTGGTGTTATTCAATTTTTCGCTGCTTGAGCGATGCAGCGATTAGCTGCGGCTCAGAAAGGCCCGAGTTGCCTGCACGGTGACCGCCCGGGGTCCATGTCGCATGAAGGCCGGATGGCAAGTTGTTCCATAAGCGAACACTCCCGCGCTCCTGCCACCGCTCCGGTACCGGCGCGCGATCGGGCCGAGGGTATCGCGGAAGATTTCAAAGCTCGCGTGGAAATACGCTTGCCGAGGGGTTGCTCGCCAGCGTTGACAAGCCCCAGAGTTAGCCCGAAGAATAAGGAGAACCAACGGCGGACTTTTGGCGACGACGCTGCCTTCGCCAGCAGCGACTTGCCAGCGGGCTCTTTTCCACGAAACGGACCGTGCGTGCATGAGCTAACTAGTTCGTCACCGCTGTTTTCAATGGCGCACGGAGGACTTAACTGGAAGCAGGCGGCGCGCTCTGGGTTTCTGCCGCCAGGACTAGGGTATGCGTTTGCCTAGCTTTATTTTACTTATCGCTGCACTTCATCTGTTGGGCGGCTGCTCGTACTACGACCAGTACAAGTTCAACCAAAAGCTCAAGCGGGCGCAGCAAACCGAATCGATGCTTACGGCAGCGGGATTCGTTACTGTTTCGGCCGTGTCAGATCAGCAGAAAGGCGTTATCGCTTCTCTCCCGCCGCTTCAGCTCTATCACTACCCAAGCCGCAAGGGGATGGTCTATTGGTACTCGGACCCGTACTCGTGCAAATGTGTGTTGCGTGGCGATCAGGCTGCCTACACACGCTATCAGCAGATCCTGATTGAAAAACAAATGGTCGACGAGGCTCAGCAGGCAGCCTTGATGAACGAGGAAGCGGCGCAGGAAAATCAGATGATGATGCTGAACTCGTTCAGTCCCTTCATGTTCCCCTAGGCGTTTGACGGCGTCGCTGTAGCAATTACGCTCCAGCTTTCTAGCAACCGTCGCTTCCGGTGATTGCGGGCGATGGCTTCGGTCGACGCTACATGAGCGCGGCACGTCTGTTGCGTCGAACTGACTCGGTTGGCAAAGCCAAATAATGATCTTAAATCCATCGCCATCGCTACTTAGGCGACTCGGTGCGGCGTTCGTGTTTCTTGTCGGGACTTCCGTACTGGGCAGACCCATCGCTGCGCAAGCAACGGATTCTTTCGAACCTTTCAACCAATACACGCTTGTTGTGTCAGCCGAAGGCGGCTTCAACCATTTCGGCGGACGCCTCAACTCGACTTTCGTTCAAACCTGGGATTTAGCTGCGCGCTTTTCGATCTTCCCGTTCGATCCCGTTCACATGGATCTGCTCGGCGGCGCGCTCGATGGGGCCTTTGAAGTCGGCCTGCAACCGATTTTCGAGCGCTTTGAGACGCTGGGGCAAAACTTTGGCGGGATGGGGCTGGCCCTGCGTTACTATCTGCTTCATTGGCGCTTCGGCCGCTTCGTGCCGTACGTCAGCGGCAGTGCGGCGCCGGGGGGCACGGACCTTAACATACCGAGTCTGCGCGGGCCGTTCATGTTTGTGCTTCAGGCCAGCGTCGGGCTCACCTACTTCGCGACGGAGCACGTCGCCTTTTACGGCGGTTATCAGCTCGAGCACGTCTCTAACGCCTATACTCATCGCCTCGATTGGGGCCTGGAATCGCCTGGCGGCGCGGTATTCGGCGTGTCCTATTTTTTCCACTGATACGCGGGCGCTGGCGCAGAAGCCTTTGCACCGAGTCATTAGCCGGCGGGTCAGAGCGCCGAGAACGCCGCGATCGCCAATCGGCTCCGCCCGCAGGGAAGATCGTCGCAGTGGAGCGGATCGCGCCAATTGAGCAGAAAGAAATCGGCGGGCGTGGGTAAGCGCGCTAGAAAAGAAACCGTCGCACGTTAACGCTGATGAGCAGCCCCAATTCAGCCATCATCACAATTAGCGACGACCCGCCGTAGCTGACCAAGGGGAGAGTGATGCCAACCACAGGCAGGATACCGGAGGCCATGCCGATATTGATCGTAACCTGCCAAAAGACAGTGGCCACCACACCCAACGCCAACATAGCTCCGAAGCGATCTTTACACTGGCGCACAATCCAGAAGCCGTGCGAGATAAGCAGCATATAGACGGCCAGCAGCGCGAGCGAGCCGCCAAAGCCGAACTCCTCGGCGAAGACCGAAAAGATGAAGTCGGTGGTTTGCTCGGGGAGGAAGTTAAGCCTGCCCTGCGTGCCCTGCAGAAAGCCTTTACCCCATGGTCCGCCTGAGCCGACCGCGATCTCCGATTGAATAATATGGTAACCGGCGCCGAGCGGGTCGGCCTGCGGGTTGATAAAGCTGACGATACGCTCACGCTGATAGGGCTTGAGATAATGCCACGCTACGGGCGCGGCCAGCGCCACGGCAAGCAGAATTCCCCCCATGGTGCGGAGGTTCAGGCCTGCGGCGAAGACCAGCGTGGCGAACACCAGGAGCAGCAAAAGGGCCGATCCCAGGTCCGGCTCCTTCATGATCATCAACATCGGAATCGCCACACAGATGCTCGGCGCGACCAAGTTGCGCAGGCGCAAACCGCCGGCAAGCGGACGCTCCTTGAGCATATGAGCGAGCAAGATGATCAGCGCAAGCTTGAGCAGCTCCGAAGGTTCGAGGGCGAAAATGCCGAGGCTCAGCCAGCGGCGCGCGCCGCCCGTCGAATGGCCGGTCAACAGGACCAATCCCAGAACGACGAGGCTGGCGACATAAATTACGTAGGCGTATCTGCCGAGCGCTCTGTAGTCGAAAACGGCAGCCGAAACCATCGCGACGGTGCCCATCGCTATCCAGAGCAATTGGCGCACCGCCAAGGGTGAGAAGATGCGCTGATGTGGCCCGCCGTGCGAGGCGCTGATGACGGCAAGCAAGCCGATCGTTGCTAGCACCAGCGTGAGCACGACGACCTGCCAGTCGAAATGATAGACAATCCTGCGATCTAAAGGCATCGACGGGGCAGCCTTCGAGAAGAGGGGTTAGTCCGACCGCTGATTGTCATCGCGATCGCTGTCCAGGGCTTCCTGGAGCTTGGCCGCTGCCGGCGTCACCTTAGGCGGGTAAAGCTCGAAGAACTTGGCCATCACATCGTGCACCACAGGCGCGGCCGAGCTGCCGCCGTGTCCGCCGTGCTCGATCACGCATGCCACGGCGATTTGGGGCTGCTCCTTGGGCGCGAAAGCCACAAACCATCCGTGGTCGCGATAGCGCTCGGGAAGATTTTCCTCTTTGACGCGGTCGCCTTGGGCCTCTTTGACGACCTGTGCCGTGCCGGTCTTGCCGCACACGGTGATATGCTCCAATTGAGCGCGATGGGCAGTGCCGCCGGCGCCGTTCACCACGTCCGCCATCGCATCGCGGATCATCGCCAGTACGTTGGGATCCACCTTGAGCCTGGCCTCAACCACCGGCTTTACGTTCTCCAGCACGCGTCCGTCGGCGCCGATGATTTGGCGCACGAAATGGGGCTGATAACGAATTCCGCCGTTGGCAATTTCAGCGGCGAGTTGCGCCATCTGAAGCGGAGTCACCCCGACGTAGCCCTGGCCGATCGCAACCGAAAGCGTTTCGGCTGGATACCACCGCTCGCCGAAACGCTTGCGCTTCCAGGCTGACGACGGTATGAGCCCGACCTTCTCTTCGCCAAGCGGCACTCCGCTATGCCGTCCGAGTCCCAACTGGTCGGCCCAATAAGCCAGGCGGTCAACGCCAAGCCGTAACCCAACCTCGTAAAAGTAGACGTCGCAGGACTGCACGATTGCCCTATGTAACGCGACGTCGCCGTGCCCCTCTTTACGCCAGCAACGATACTCTCGGTTGCCGTACCATAGCCCGCCGGGGCAATTGAAGACGGTGGTCGGAGTGATGGCCTTTTCCTGTAGCGCAGCGATTGAGTCGACCAGCTTGAAAGTCGAGCCGGGTGGGTAAACGCCCTGGATGGCGCGGTCTTCCAACGGATGGTCAGGAGAGGCGGATAAGCTTCGCCAAGTTGCTAGGTTAATACCGCCGCTAAAGCTATTCGGGTCGAAGCTGGGATGGCTCGCCATGGCGATGATTTCGCCGTTATTTGGGTCGAGGGCTACGACGGCGCCGGTTCGCGATCCGAGGGCCTGTTCAGCCGCTTGTTGCACGTCAAAGTCGATCGTCAGAATAACGTTGCGGCCGGGTTGCTCGGGCACTTCGCCAAGAACGCGCAACCGACGGCCCACCGCGTCGACCTCGATCTGGCGGCCTCCGGCGGCGCCGCGCAGAGAATTCTCCAACCCGCGCTCCAGCCCGAAGCGGCCGATCTCGTCGCCCACGTGATAATCAGGAAGCTTCGCCAGGTCCTGTCGATTCACTTCCCCAACGTAACCTAACAGATGCGCCGCCAGCGAGCCGTACAAATAATGGCGGCGAGGCGTCACTTCCAAGCTGACACCAGGAAGCTCGAGTTGATGGGTCTCCAGGGCGACGATCTGTCCCCAGTCGAGCCGCTCCTTGACGGTGATGGGCTCGAAGGCGGGGCGTCCCTCATCCTCCGCTTCGGCGACCTTGTCGGCGAAGTGATCTCCTCCGAGGTAGCGCTCCAGGTTTTTGATCGTGGCAGTGAGGTTTGTCGAGTCCTCGGGAACCATCACCGCGTCGAACGAGGGGCGGGTGTCGACCAACACCCGATGGTGGCGGTCGAAGACCAGTCCGCGGGGAGCGGCAACTCGCAGCGTGCGGATGCGGTTGCGGTCGGCCAGCTCGGAAAGTTGCTTGGTGGAAACTATCTGAAGATAGTACAAGCGTGCCCCAATCCCAGCCAATGCCACAAACATGAACGTGGCCACCAGCTTGAGGCGAAGCTCAAAACGAGGTGACGCGGTGGAACCGTACCAGCGATTAGCGCGAGCCAATGGTGCGCTTTCCTTTTACCCTCCCGGCTTACGCGAGAGGGCGGTACTTTTACAAACTCGGCTTAAGGAGGCAAGGCAAAATTCTGATGACTTAAGCACGGCAAACGCCACGAATAGAGGTTTTAAGTCGTCGCTTTTTAGCCGTTCCCTTTCCTTTGGTAAATAGCTTACTCGCGCTGACTCATGGCAGGCAATCCGAGAATCCTGCCGCCTCTGCGCAAAAGCGTGAATACCACGGGAGTTAAGCAAGCTGTTAACAAAGCTTGGGCGAATACCTGTGCTAAAATGCGCGCGGCGTGGGAACGCAAGTCGCCCATCGCTCCGGTCAGCAACAGCGTGCCGAGATCTTTGAAAACCACCGCCAAAAACACCGCGATAGAGCCGACGGCGTCGTTGTTGACCCATAGGTGCCGCGAAGTTTCGTAGGACAATAAGAAAACGATCATCACCAGGAAGGTGTTGAGGCCAATTCGCGATCCGGAAAACGCGTCAGTGGCGTAGCCAAGCGCGAAGGCAAGGATTGCCGAGACCAGGTTGTGGTGACGTAGTCCGAGATTCACCGCCAGCACGAGCATCAGGTCAGGCACTAGGGTGACCAGCCCGAGCAGGTGCATCAATGAAGTCTGAATGGCCAGCGCGACAAAGGCGGCCACGGAAAAGAGGACGACAGTCCGCACGGTGTCGATGGGCGATCAGTTTTGGTCCGAGGAACGAGCGGGTTGTTCGGTGAGGACTAGGACTTGTTCGAGTTGGCGGAAGTTAGCCGCGGGTGCAACTCTCACGTCAAGGAACAAACCCGAGCTTTGCGGCCGCACTTGGTTTATCGTCCCGACCAGAAGACCACGTGGAAAAACGCCGTCCAGTCCAGAGGTGACCAGCCGGTCGCCGGGCTTAACGTCCTCGCTGCGCTGAACATACTTAAGCACGACTCCGTCGTCGACGGCGCCGGCGACGATCGCGTGGATACGGCTGCGCTGGTCGAGCACGTCGGCGGCGCAGTTATGGTCTTCCAGCAGAAGCACCCGCGACGAGTCGCGGCTGACGGCGATCAACTTGCCGACCACACCTTGTTCGCTAAGCACGGCCAGTCCAGGCTTAAGGCCGCTGCGCTCGCCTCGATCTACCAAGATCGTCCGCGACATACCAGTTGCGTCTCCACCGATAACGTTGGCCGCTACCGCGTTCATGCTGAGTGCGCGGCGTACCTCCAAAAGCTGCGACAAGCGTTGGTTGTCGGCTTCCATTTCGGCAAGGCGCGCCTCCAGCAGATCGAGCTGCGAGAGTCGGGTCTTGAGCCGCTGGTTTTCCTGATTGACCCCGACCAGGTCGAGGTAGCTGCGGAAGATGCGTCTTGCGGTTCGCGCCATCCGCGCCATCGCGGCGTCAAATGGATACATCACTTCCATCAAAATGCCACGCGGGCGCGAACTTAGATCGCCCTGCCTGACCCCAGTTGACAGCAGATGGACCGACACTAAGAGAAGGACTGACCCGATGAGGAGCAGACGATTACGCCGTGCCGCGGACCGACGTCCGCTAAAGGCTGCACTGAAAGCCGAACTCGGGCCGAACCTAACGCGTTCGATGTCACTCGACGGTAACGTCACGGAGCAAGCTCAACTCATCCAACACCTTGCCAGCGCCCATCACGACGGCGGTTAGAGGGTCTTCAGCTAACGCCACCGGCAAGCCCGTCTCCTCGCGCAGGAGTACGTCAAGGTTACGCAACAAGGAACCGCCGCCAGCCAACACAATCCCCTTGTCTACGATATCCGACGCCAGTTCGGGCGGCGTGCGTTCAAGGGCGATACGCACCGACTCAACCACCTGATGGACCGGCTCCATCAGCGCCTCACGGATCTCCTCGTCGGTGATCTCGACGGTCTTTGGTACGCCCGCGACGAGGTCGCGCCCCTTGACCTCCATCGTCTGGATTTCGCTGCCGGGGTACGCAGAGCCGATCGTAATCTTGATCAGCTCGGCGGTTCGCTCGCCGATCAACAGGTTATACTTGCGCTTGACGTGTTGGATTATCGCTTCGTCCATCTTGTCCCCGGCGACGCGCACCGAGCGCGAGAAGACAATTCCGGCCAGTGAAATGACAGCCACCTCACTAGTCCCGCCGCCGATATCTACTATCATGTTGCCACTTGGCTCGGTGATTGGCAGTCCCGCCCCAATCGCCGCGGCCATCGGCTCCTCAATCAAGTAGACCTCTCGCGCGCCGGCGGATTCCGCCGATTCTCTGACCGCGCGTTTCTCCACCGGGGTGATACCGAAGGGTACACAGATCACGATACGCGGGCGGACGAGGGTTTTGCGGTTGCCGTGCACCTTGCGGATAAAGTAACTTAACATCGCCTGGGTGATCTCGAAGTCGGCGATAACTCCGTCCTTGAGCGGGCGCAAAGCGACGATCGACCCTGGCGTACGCCCGAGCATCTTTTTCGCTTCCGCGCCAATTGCCAACACGCGCCGGGATCCGCGGGTGTCACGCTGGACGGCCACCACCGACGGCTCGTTGCACACGATCCCCTCGCCCTTGACGAAGATCAATGTGTTGGCCGTACCGAGGTCGATAGCCAGGTCGTTCGAAAACCAACCAAAGATTGAATTGAGCACCGCTGCTTAAGCCACCTCACCGCCACGCTTTAGCCCGTGTTGACCACACGAGCACGCTCTTCGGGCGTAAACCGGAAGTTAGCAATGTAAAGCGGATCGAATCTTGCGGGAATAAACTAAATGCCTCGCGCAGACTCCAACGCCTGCTAACGCTAACACACTGCGCGGCACGCTCGCAAGTTTATTTTCGGCATGATTGCACCCGCCATACGAAACACCATAAAGCAGCCTGATTGCTCCGATGTTCAGCGTTAGCCTAATATCTAACCCAGGATGCTTAGCGTACTTCGCAGACATGCTTACTCTTGGGCGGTCAGAGTGGTCCTCACACTGATCGTCGTGGTGTTCATATTTTGGGGAATCGGCACCGGATTCTTCACACAGATTCATCCGGTTGCCACGGTTGACGGCGAAAAGATACTGCCTAACGAAATTGCCCAAGGCGCGAGCCAGATGCGGGCGCAAATGGCGAGTCAATACGGCAGCAGCATCGCGGCCGAACTCATGAGGCAGCTTAACCTGAGCCAACTGGTGCTCGAGCGTCTTATCGAGCAGCGCTTGGTGGCGTTGGAAGCGCACAGACTCAGGCTCAGGGTCAGCGACGCCGCGCTGGCGCAGGATATCGCCGCAAACCCAGTATTTCAGCGTCGCGGCGAATTCGATCGCCAACTTTATGAAGACGTGCTGCGGTCAAATAACTTGCTGCCCGCGGAATATGAACAGTCGGTTAGAGCGCGGCTGACCGGCGAGCTTTTGCGCGCCATGGTGATGCGGGGGGTGTACCTGAGCAAAGCGCAGATCAAGCAAGAGTACGATCGCCGCCATGAGCGCTTTTCACTTGCTTACATTGAGGTCCCTTACACGGATTTCATGACCCAAATCGACCCCTCCGAACAACAAATTGAGCAGTTCTATAAGCAGCATGCCGATAATTTCCGCGAGCCCGAGCGCATCAAGGTTCAATACCTAGACTATGACCCGCAGCGCCTCGGACAGGGATTCAATCCCACGGATAGCGAAATCGAGAAGTACTACCGCGCAAATCTGCCGGTGCGTTTCACCCATCCTGAAGAGCGGCGCGTGCGCCATATCTTTTTGAGCGCCTCCACCGACCCTGCCGCAAGAAGCGCCAAGGCCGCGCGAGCTAATGAATTGCTGGCCAAACTCAAGCAAGGCGCTGATTTTGCGCAAATAGCGCGTGAATACTCCGACGACAGCGCAACTCGGCTTAACGGGGGCGAGTTGGGCTTTATCGGACGCGGGCGGATGGTCAAGGCTTTCGAGGACCCCGTCTTCAAGCTCAAGGCCGGCGAACTAAGCGGGGTTATCGACCTTCCTTCAGGCTTTGACGTGGTCCAGGTTGAGGAGGTGCGGCCGGCTCGCACCGATCCCTTGCCCGCAGTGCGTGACGAGATCGTTAAGGGGCTCAGGCTCCAACGCGGCTTGGAAATTGCCCAGCGCGAGCGGCGCGAGGATTTTCGGGAGGCGCTCAACGGGCGCAGCCTTACTGAAATCGCCCAGCAACGTGGCTTGGACGTGACTGAGACGCCGTTTTTCGCGGTTGGAGAGCAAATCCCGAAACTCGGCGCCGACGAAGCCTTCGCTCGCGAGGCAATGAAACTGACCAAAGGTTCGGTAGCCTTGGTGCGCGACCGAAGCGGCAATGCTTATCTTGTAAGAGCGCTCGATAAGGAGCCGGCGCATATACCGCTGCTCAAGGCTGTTCACGATCGCGTACGCGAGGCCCTCATCCAAAGCTTGGCCCAGAAGGCGGCTCGTGAGCGCGCGGCGGCGCTGCTAAAACAGGTCAAAAGCCCGGCTGACATGGACGCCGTCGCCGCTTCGGCCAAGCTTAAGGTTCAGAAAGCCAGCGACTTTGACCGTGCAAGTCAGACCGTGCCTGGAATCGGCCGGGTGCCCGAGCTGATGGACACCGCCGCGACGGCCAGCCACGTGCCGGCGATGCTCCCTCACGTGGTGGAGCATGATGGTGACGCCTACGTCGTTGCCTTGGTCGGGCGCACGCCGCCACCTGAGAAGCAATGGGAACAGGATCAGGGTGAATTTGAAGAACAGCTGCTGGGTGCTCGCCGCGAGGCCGCGTGGAACGCCTTCCTCAGCGCACTCAAGCAGCGCGCGCAGATCGACGTGGATCCAAATCAATTAGCCAGCGCGTTGGGGGCCGTCTAGGCGAGCGGAGGGCCCCCTGAAGAAGCCCATGACCGACGCCGAAGGCCCTTCAGACGGCGCCGAGCTTGCGGTAGACGTTAACCCGTTCTTCCTACCGGGCAAAAGCGTAAGTGTCCTTTTGATCCACGGCCTTACCGGCACGCCCTACGAGATGCGGTTTCTCGGCGAGCGGCTGGCCCGCAGCGGCCTGCGCGTCTTGGGCGTCAAGCTTGCCGGCCATGCCGGCAGTCCCGAGGAACTGGGCGCCGCCACACATGACCATTGGTACCAGAGCGTGGTTGTGGGTTTCGAGCGCTTGCGCGCCCACGGCGATCCGGTTGCCGTGATCGGTCAGTCCGCCGGCGCGGTGCTGGCGGCTCGCCTCGCGATAGACCAGGGCGCCGAGGTGGCGGCGCTGGTGCTTCTGGCGCCGGCCTTTTTTCTGCATCGCCATTTATGGTGGCCGCTTAAGTTGCTTTGCCCGTTGTATGGATGGCTTAGGAGGGTTTTCTTGCGCGGCTCAGGTCCGGACCTCCACGACGCGGCGGCTCGCCACGTCCATCCCGCGATGCGCTTGATCCCACTCACTGTGCTCCTGGAACTGGTCAAGCTTAACGCGCTGGTGCGCCCGCGTTTGAGGCGTTTCACGCAGCCGGTCCTGATAGCTCACAGCCTTCAGGACCATTTATGCCCGCCGGCCAACGTCGATTTCCTCCTTAAGCGCCTGGGGTCGTCGACAAGAAGAACGCTATTTCTCGAAGAAAGCTTTCACGTTATCTCGGTCGACAGCGAGAAAGCCCGGCTTGCCGAAGAAGTGGAGAACTTCATTCTCCAGATTTGCGGCTTTCCCAACCGCGCAGCCCGGATGGTGGCGGTGGACGAGAAGGCCTCTGCGCAGGTCTAGTCTCGCGTTCGGCGGCGCCTGCTGCCGCCTAACAAGGGGCTCATGCGTCGTCTGCACTCGGCAACGCTTCGGCCTCCCGTCTCAGGTGGAGTGAGGCGCCTTATGTTGACCAAAACCGCCCGTTTGGCATTGATGCTCTTCGGGGCCTCGGCCTATCTCGGGTCGGCCGTGCTCGGTTGGGGCGGTTGCGACGCTTTCTTTTTTCATCCAGCGTTGCTCGCGCTAGCGGTGGCGCTTTTGATAATGACCGCCGCCGCGTTTTTTACCGACGGGAACCTAAGCTCGGGAATTCGCGAAGATCGGGGCAACCGTTGGGTGATCGTTGTGTTCCTGACCGTCGGGCTGATTAACGGTTACCTGCCCGCATACACCGATAGGATGGGTTTTTGGACGCTTGACGGGGAAAGCGTTCGCTGGCTTGGCGTGGTCTTCTTCGCCAGTGGAGGTGCTCTGCGGCTCTGGGCGGTCTTCGTCCTGGGTCCAAGGTTTAGCGGGCTGGTAGCGATCCAACCCGGACACACCCTCGTGACCAGCGGCGTCTACAGCGTCATCCGCCATCCCAGCTATCTTGGTTTGCTCGTCAGCACATTGGGCTGGAGCCTCGCTTTTCGGGCGGGTGTTGGCGTGGCGCTGACAATGCTTTTCATTCCGCTGCTGCTGTCTCGCATGCGTGCTGAAGAAGCGCTGTTGCGGGCGCATTTCGGCGTTGAATATGAGGGTTACTGTGCCCGTACGTGGCGACTGGTACCCGGAATTTATTAGCGCAAGATTGTCCGAGACAGACTGCAACCGACAGGCGGTTGCGGGGTTGAAGTGATGTCTGAACCTCGCAGTTCTCGACCGGCATGACTGGGTTCCATCCGGAGTGAATTAAATAAAGAAACCAGCCCTTGAGGCCCCAGGTATTGGAGCCCTTGTCCCAATCCCTTACCCTTTCGGACCAATGATAACGTCGACCGCTGCAGACAGGCTGAACACGGCCGCATCGTCAGGTCAGGAAACCGTCCCCGCAAAGCCGAAACGGCCGTTGAGGGCGCGTCAGTGCACTTGGCTGCGCCGCGCGCCTGAATCGGTCGTGGGCTTGATGTTGGGGATGCTCATTATGCTGTTAGCGGAATCAGCGCAAGCCCAGATTACCTTTCCATCTGCAACACCGATTTCCGCGGGCAATGTGATAGTGCGCGAACAGCCGTTCGCGGCCAGTGGGGCGCAAGGGTATCAGGCCTATGAAAATCAGATTGTCGTGGTCTACGGTTTCACAAAGGACATCGCCTTCGTGCTGGATTCCAATAGCTACGTCTATCAGACTCAGCGCGTGCAGACCGGGGACGAATTTCCGCAGCGAAGCGCGATGGGTTTTGGCGACAGCCAATGGGTCTTTCGTTACACGATCATGCAGCAGGACGATATCGGTTCGACCTTGCGCCTGGCGCCGATTGTGGGCGTCGAAGCTCCGACGTGGAT
>JAJYYI010000058.1:20818-45532 GCA_021801125.1 Deltaproteobacteria bacterium
GGATGGATGATCAACGGGATCGATACGGACCGCTACCGCCGCCGTTGCAACCAGGCTGGGGAGCGTGGGGTCCGTTGCTCGGCAATACCTTTACCTATCAGACCCTGGACTGGATGGCGGCGGGTGATATCGTTTATCAATTCAACACCGCCTCGGAAGGCTATCGGTTCGGCAACATATTCAGGGTCGATGGCGGCCTTCGCTACCGGCTTTGGCCGTGGCCGCTGACCACCGGGGTGCCCGCTGAGATCTACGCCTCGGTGGAAGCCAACCTTATTAATGAAGCCCGCAGCGAGGCCGGCAGCGTTCCGCAGCCAAATACGGGCGGGACCAGTCTGTTTCTCGACCCTGGGATAATCTACACTACCGCTAAGTGGGGCGTCGTTTTGAGCGCGCTGCTGCCGGCGATGCAGCAGCTCAACGGCAGCGCGCCGTTGATGCATTACGAGATATTGTTATTATTGAGATGGAGCTTCTTTACACCGTATCATCTGTAACCGGTCCTCATGCGATGCCGGTTCAGGGCTTGCGTGGCCGGCACGCCGTGAGATTTTTCGCGCGGCTTGCGCTTTCCGCGCTTGGCGGATTGGTCGTTTTGCTGGCTGTCGCGGCAAGCGCAGCAGCGCAGAGTAACGGTGTCGTCACGAAGGATCGCCAGGCGCTGGTCACGGTGAAGGGCGTTGCCAACCCCTTCAGTTCGTTTGGCATCGTCAAACGCCTGCGACAGGTGCCCGGGGTCAAAGACGTGACTTTCGACTTGTATACCGGCCAAGCGATCGTCACGCTTGAGCCAAAGGCGGATATAGGCGAAGCCGAGCTTAAAGAGGCCGTGCGCAACGCTAGCTATACTGCCGGCAAGATCCAATGGCGAGAAGTAGGGCCTAAGTCGTCCGCGGTGACTCAGCCGTGAAGGCCGGTAGACGCACTACGCGGCTGGACGCCGAAAGGTTTCGTGACGCCGTTCAGGCCGTGTGGTCATCTCCCGCGGCCGACCGGACAGGGCGTCTTGCGCCACGACTCGTCGGTCGAGGCTTTCGGCGGTCGCTAAGCGGGGCGCAACTTCGGCCTCTCACGCTATAGCCGTCGCCTCTGCTGTCGCCCAAGTCGGGGCTGCATTCACGGGCGAGGATCTAGGGGATCGAGTTGATGGCGCGGTTGAACGCGCTTGAATTTCTAAGAGCCTGCGCGCAAAAAGACCGCACGCGGGCCGGCGGTCTATCCGGGCCTGCCGTTATCTACGGGCCGCAACCGTTTTTGCGCGAGTACGTGCTCGACGCCGCCCTGGAACGGATGGCGGAGTCCGGCCGTGAACGACTGCGGATGCAGCTCGGGCCGAACGAGTCGCCGGCCGCGCTGCTCAACGAGCTTTCCGGATTGGGTCTTTTCGCGCCCGCTCGGACGATCGTATGTCGCGTTCTCCGGTCGCGGAGGACCCGCGCCCAGGGCGGCGACCAGGAAGGCGACGCTCCTACAGGCCGCGACGCTGAGGCGCGGCTTGCCGAGGCTATCGCGAAGCTGCCGCCCTCGATCGGTTTGGTCATGCTCTATGAGCACGAGCGGGTACCTGCCGTAATCGTTCAGGCCGTGGAGGATTGCGGCTTGGCGATCCTATGCGCGAGGCCGTTTCCCAATCAACTTGAACAATACGCTCGTCTGTTCGCTCAGCAATTGGAACTCGAACTTTCCCGCGAGGCCTGCGCCCATCTGATCGACCGATGCGGTGGGGACCTTGGAGTCATCCATAATCTGTTTGGACTTGCAGCGGCAAACCTCGGGCCCAAGGCGAAAGTCGGCCTAAAAGAGCTCAGCGGACCGTCGAGCGCCAGCGCGCCGGAGTTGTTCGAACTGGCGCGTTGCGTCAGCGCGGCGCGGGTCGGACGCTTTCTAGTCTTGCTTGAACGCGCGTGCGAGGTCGGGCGCGACGCCGTTGAAATTCTGGCGGTCGAGGTTATCCCGACGCTGCGCCGGATGTTAGTCGCGGCCTCGATGCTCGACGAGGGACGTTCCCGTGCGGAGATTGCGCGCGCGCTTGGTATGCCCGCGCAAAGCCCGATTATTCAATCCGCGATCGAAGGGGCTGGCCGACTCGGCCTCGGCCGTGTCCGGAACGCGTACCTGCAGGCGGTGGAACTCGACGCGGCGTTCAAAGGGGGGATGGTGCGCGAGCGAGAAGCGGCATTGTGCCGCTTGATGCTGAACCTGGCCTGAATCCGCCGCCGGCGTCAAGCTGGCTTGCCGGCGCCTTCCAGCGATTTGACGAAAGCGGTGATTTCGTCGACGGTGGCCTGAGGTTGGTCGCGTTGCGGATGATGGCCGCAATTCGCCAACAGCACCGCGCGCACCGGCCCGCCAACTTTGCGCTCGACCGCTTCGACTTGGGCCTTGGTGGCGTACTCGTCCTGCTCTCCTTGGATGACCAGGGTAGGGACTTTGACTCGTGGGAGATACTCCTCGATATTCCAATGTCTGAACTCGGGGTCGAGCCAGGAACCGCTCCAGCGATAAAAAGCGAAGTCTGTGTTCTCGCCATGCCAACGCTGAATGCGCGCCTTAAGGTCGCCCTTCTCGAAGGTTTCGCGCGCGGCGCTGATTGACGTTAGCGTGAACGGCTCGACGAAGACGTGCGGGGCTATTAGAACCAGTCCGTGAAGACCCGGCGCGTCCGAGCCTCCGGCGTAAATGATAGCGATAGAGGCGCCGTCGGAATGTCCGATGAGAATATGCTCGTTGACACGGGCGGCGCGCAGCACCTGGGGCAGCGTTTGTAGCGCCTCGTCGTGCATGTAACGCGTCGAGACCATCGGCGAGACGCGGTCCGAGGAGCCGTAGCCCGGCCTACTATATACGAAAGCGTCGTGGCCGGTCCCCGCTGCAACCACGGCGGGGAAGTCCCGCCACTGCTCGCAGCATCCCAGGCCCTCGTGCAAGAATACGAGCGTGGGACGGTTGCGGGCCGCCTTGGTGCTTTGCGCGCCCAGCGTGAACGAGATGTATTCGATCCGGCCCGCGCCGACGCGGAGAAATCCGCGTCTTGCGGCTGGCATCGCTAGATCAACTTTCAGGGCCAATGTTTACCGAGAGATCTCGAAGCTTGAACCGTTGAATCTTACCTGTCGCGGTTTTTGGTAATTGCGCGCGAAACACTATCCAACGCGGATATTTGTACGGCGCCAGACGTTGCTTGACGAAGGCGCGAAGCTCGTCGGCTAGCGCCGGTGAACCCTGCTTGTCCTTCTTTAGAACCACGAACGCCATCGGTTTAATCAAGTTATCGGCGTCGTTGCGGCCCACTACGGCGGCTTCAAGCACCGCCGGATGCTCGGCCAGCGCCGATTCCACCTCAAAAGGCGACACCCACATGCCGCTGACCTTCAGCATGTCATCCGAACGCCCTACGTAACGAAAGTAGCCGTACGGCTCGCGCGTGTATTTATCGCCTGTCCTGATCCATTCACCGACAAACGTACGCGTCGAAGCCGCCCGATTATTCCAGTAACCGGAGCATATCGAGGGCCCGCGACACCACAGGTCGCCAACGTCCGCATCGGCGACCTCGTTCCCGTGGTCGTCCAGAACTCGCACCGTATAGCCCGGTACCGGCTTGCCGCTCGTCCCGTAACGAACGTCGCCCAGGCGATTCGATATAAATATATGCAAAATTTCGGTTGAGCCGATGCCGTCAAGTATGTCCACGCCAAACCGCTCCCGCCAGCGCTTTCCCAGGTCGGCGGGCAGCGCTTCGCCGGCCGAGACGCATACGCGCAGCCGCGCCGACCCTTGCGTGCGGCTGGCGGTGGGATCGGCGAGAATCGAGGCAAAGAGCGTAGGGACGCCGTAAAAGATGGTGGGTCCGTGCGCGCTCATGACCTGCATTACGCTTGCGGGCGTCGGGCGTTGCGCGGTGACCACGGCGGTTGCGCCTACATGCAGCGGAAAGGTCAGGCTGTTGCCCAGGCCGTAGGCGAAGAACATCTTTGCCGCGGAAAAAACGACGTCCGTCTCCCGTATACCAAGGACGCGGTCTCCGTACAGTATCGCGGTGTGGAGCAGGCTTTCATGCCGATGCGCCGCCGCTTTCGGAGGTCCGGTTGAGCCCGACGAGTAGAGCCAAAACGCGACCTCCTCGGCCACTGTATCTGCGGGCTTAAGGCTATCCGGAGACTCGTCGATAAGCTGATGCAGGTTTCTGACCCGCGCGCGAAGTGACGCGGGCATCCGGCTTATAGCGCCGCCATCGTCAGCGCCGGCAACCAGCACCGCGCGCACGAAGGGTTGTTCAGCGAGCGCCGGGCCGAGCCGTTCGAGCAGCGGCGCGGACGCCACGATCACCGGGGCTCGCGTGTCGCGCATCATGTAGGCGTATTCGGCCGGGGTCAGAAGCGTGCTGACCGGCACCGGAACGACGCCGGACTTGATCGCGCCGAAAAAGGCGCTCGGGAAGTCCACTCCGTCGACCAGGCACACCATCACCCGTTGCTCCATCGCCACGCCGAGACGATGCAGCATGTTGCCGAAACGATTAACGCGCGCCGCTATCTGGGCGTACGAATAGGCGCCCGCGTCGTCGATAAGAGCGGTTTTCTCCGCGCGTCCTTCCGTGAGATGCCGGTCGATGAAATGAGCCGCGGCGTTGAACTCGCGCGGGACCGTGTAAGGGTCGACTTCTGGGGCGACCGATTCGCCGCTCCGCTCGCCACTGGACGCCGTGCGGCCGTCTTGGTAAGCCAAGCGGAACTCCAATTCTGCCATCTAAGGTCCACCTTAAACCCGAGCGGCTCGCCGTCCCTGCGTGCTTCCGGCCGCGCATCGTGAGACCGCGCCCATGGAATTGCCTGTCGGATAACGCGACGACGGAGCCGGTCGTTTCATTAGGACGATCCAGCTTCAAAGTAGTCGCGTCATTCGGTTAAGCCAATGCCAACGACGAAGCCGTGAAAAACCCCCGCCAAAATGAAAAGTCTAACCGACGGCGCCCCTGGCGTTAAGGGTTGGGTCGTATTAGCCGGAGCCTCCTGACGTTATCCGGCTGCCCAAAGGGGCCGAAGCGGTGCCAGCGCGGACGGGCCGGCCGAAGCGCGAGACACGTTCACGCGAATCCAAGGCAGGACGGTTCGGGCGGTTGAAAAAGCGCCGCAAGCTGGCCGGCTATAAGCGCTCCGGAGTATTATAATGACGTCCAAGGGGCGTGTCGGGGGACCTTTTCCTAGTCCAAGCACGAATCGATGATTGACTTTCAAACTCAACCGAGCCGCTATCGCCATTGGCGCCTCCAGTTTGAAGGCCCGGTCGCGCTCTTGCTCTTGGACGTGGACGAGCGCGGCGGCCTCGAGGCGGGCTACGAGCTTAAGCTCAACTCCTACGATCTAGGAGTGGATATCGAGCTTTACGACGCCGCGCAGCGCCTACGCTTCGAGCATCCGGAGGTCCGCGCGGTAATTCTAGCTTCGGCCAAGGAACGGGTGTTTTGCGCCGGCGCGAATATCAGGATGCTGGCGCAGTCCGACCCCGCTTTCAAAGTCAATTTTTGCAAATACACCAACGAGACGCGGCTGGCGATCGAAGACGCGTCGGAGCATTCCGGGCAGCGCTGGCTCGCCGTGATTAACGGCTCGTGCGCGGGCGGAGGGTACGAGCTGGCGCTCGCAACCGACTATATCCTGATGGCCGATGACGGCAGCACTTCCGTCTCGTTGCCCGAGGTGTCGTTGCTGGCCGTGCTGCCGGGCACCGGCGGGCTGACTCGCCTGGTCGATAAACGGCGTGTGCGTCGCGACACTGCGGATGTCTTCTGCACGGCCGAGGAAGGAGCCAGAGGCGCGCGCGCGATGCAGTGGGGCTTGGTCGACGAGTTGGCGGCGCGGAGCAAGCTGATGGAAACGGCGCTTCAGCGCGCGCGGGAATTCGCCGACCGCTCGGACCGGCCAACCGAAGCGCGCGGAGTGGCGCTTACACCGCTCGGGCGCGTCATCGCGGATAATCGACTTGAGTACCAAAGCCTGACCGTCGATATCGACCGCGATCGCCGAATAGCAACTTTCCTTTTGCGTGGCCCCGAGGCCGACCCGCCAAGGGACACTCGCGCGCTTGCGGCGCAGGGCGCGGATTTCTGGCCGCTCAAGCTCGCGCGCGAGCTCGAAGACGCGATACTCCATTTGCGCTTCAACGAAAGTTCGGTCGCAACATGGTTATTTCGTGCCGAAGGCGACCCTGAGCGAGTCGCTGGGTACGACCGGTTCCTTGCTGCAAATGGACACGATTGGCTGGCGCGCGAGGTGACGCTTTTTCTTAAGCGGACGCTCAAGCGGCTGGACGTGACCTCGCGCTCGCTGTTCGCGCTTGTTGAACCGGGCTCGTGCTTTGCGGGAACTCTCTTCGATCTGGCGCTGGCGTGCGATCGTATCTACATGTTGTGTGGCGGCGGCGATAATGGCGGTTGCGCACCGGCGCGTATCGGCCTTAGCGATTTTAATTTCGGCGCGCTCGCCATGGGCAACGGACTTAGCCGTCTCCAGACGCGTTTCTGGGGAGATCGAGAGCGCGTGGAGCGGGCGCGCGACGCCGCTCTGGGGCGGTTGATTGAAGCGTCAGAGGCGTTCGAGCTTGGGTTGGTCACGTTTGCTCCCGACGATATCGACTGGGAAGACGAGGTTCGACTCGCGCTCGAGGAGCGCGCGGCGTTTTCTCCTGACGCGCTCACGGGCCTGGAGGCGTCGCTCAGATTCGCCGGGCCGGAGACCCTCGAAACCAAGATCTTCGCCCGGCTCTCCTGTTGGCAGAACTGGATTTTCCAACGCCCGAACGCCGTGGGTGAAAAGGGGGCGCTTAGGCTTTACGGGACAGGCAGGCGCGCTGAATTTGACGGGAGGCGGGTATGACGGCGATTGATTATTCCGAACGCATTCCGAACAACGTCAATTTGGCGGAGGATCGGCGCCTTCGCCGTGCCCTTGAACAGTGGCAGCCGAGGTTTCTGGACTGGTGGCACGAACGCGGGCCGCAGGGCTATCTCGACGCCGAAGTGTACTTGCGCACCGCCATATCCGTCGACGCCGCCGGCTGGGCGCGCTTCGGTTACGTGCGCATGCCCGAATATCGATGGGGCGTCTTTCTGGCGCAGCCGCAACCCGACCGAGCGATTGGCTTCGGCGAGCATGCGGGGCAGCCCGTATGGCGCGAGGTTCCGGGCGAGTATCGCGGCGCACTAAGGCGCCTTATCGTGGTGCAGGGCGACACCGAGCCCGCATCGGTCGAGCAGCAATGCGTCCTCGGGCGCACCTGTCCTTCGCTTTACGACCTGCGCAACCTGTTTCAGGTCAACGTCGAGGAAGGGCGCCATCTGTGGGCGATGGTCTATCTGTTGCACGCGTATTTCGGGCGCGACGGCCGCGAGGAGGCCGAGGAGCTTCTCGGTCGCCATTCTGGCGATTCCGACAAGCCGCGCATCCTGGGCGCTTTCAACGAAGCCACTCCCGACTGGCTCTCTTTTTTCATGTTCACGTTCTTCACCGACCGCGACGGCCGCTTCCAGCTCGCCAGCCTCGCCGAGTCGGGGTTCGACCCGCTCGCGCGCACATGCCGCTTTATGCTCACCGAAGAGGCCCATCATATGTTTGTCGGCGACAGCGGCATCGCCCGCGTCGTCCAGCGGACGTGCGAGCTGATGCGCGAGCGGGACACGGACGACGTCGGTCCGTACGGCGGGCTATCGCTCCCGCTGCTTCAGCGTTATCTCAATTTCCATTTCTCCGTCTCGCTCGATCTGTTCGGCTCGGAACTGTCGACGAACGCCGCCAACTACTACTCGATGGGGCTTAAAGGACGGTTCCAAGAGGAACGTATCGAGGACGACCATCGCCTCGACAGCGCGGCCTATCCCGTTGCGCTCCCGGAAGACGGCGAAATCGTGGTACGTGAAGAGCCGGCGTTGGCCGCGCTCAATGAACGACTGCGCGACGATTATATTGCCGATTGCGCCAAGGGTGTGGAGCGTTGGAACCGCGTGATCAGGTCGGCGAATATCGACTTTGAGCTGCGTCTTCCCCATCGCGCCTTCAACCGCAGTGTCGGCAGGTTCGCCGGAATGAGAATCTCGCCGGACGGGCGCGTTATCAGCGAAGACGAATGGCAGCGGGGCATTGCCCAGTGGCTTCCCACCCAGGCCGATCGTGAGATGGTTGCTTCCTTGATGCAGCCGGTGACGGAGCGTGGCAAGTTCGCGGCATGGATCGCTCCACCCGCCCGCGGCATCAATCACCAGCCCCTCGACTTCGAGTACGTCCGCCTCGCTTGACCCACAGAGCCGGCGCCGCTGCTATACGTTCTAGCGTGACAGCACCAACGGCGACATTAGTTGGACTTTGCAGTGGTGTTTTACGACATCGTTTCACGAACATAGCAATGCCCCAACATAATTTAAAAAATCATCAGGCCAGATTATATTTGCCTTGAAAAGGCGCTTGATTACAAGCGAGGGGTTTAATATGGGAAAGAGCGTATGCGTCGAGACGTGACGCTGGACAGAACGAGCGCGACTTCCGTGACCGCGAGGCCCGAGCCTATGCCTAAGGAGGATGCTATCCGCTTTCTCGTCGATCTTGGCGACGTCGACGTGCGCAAGCTCCTTGCAGGGCGCCCGGGAGACCTGCCGAGCTTTCTCTTTGATCTGCAAAGGTGGCTTAACCTCGAAGAGGACGAGCCGCTACGCGCGGAACTCGCCGATGCGGCAAAGAGGCCGCAAGTTTTGCAAGAAATCATTAACGAGGTGCGAGAGCTTTTGGCCGCCGTTGCCGACGGCAAGGAGCACCGGATTGACTAGGAGGTGGGCGGGATCGTGCTTCACGGCGGTAGGCTGGCGCAGGAAGGCCCCAGAGCGCTCAGCTACCGAGACGCAAACCTGCACGATGCGGTTCTACGGCTTGCCCTGGACTACATTTACGAGAGTTGGCGCGACGCAGCGTTGATCCGGCGCTGCTGCGAGGGGGGCTGCCGCAGGATCTTCTTTCCTCGCAGAAAGAACCAGCTCTTTTGCGACCATGCCTGCGCGAATAAAGCGGCAAGCCGCGTCTATCGCGAAAAGCATCTCGGCGAGCGTCGAGACCGCGAGCGCCAACGCTATGAACGGAAGATGAAGGCCAGGCACGGCCCCGGGGTTAAGGTGACACGCCGAGCCAAGCAAAGGGAGACGCGCACTGGGCCATGAGCAGCCTTGTATTACAGGCAAACTGAAGCGAGGATCGGTGCGGAAGATCGGTGCAGAAGATCGGTGCGATGAGTCCGCAGGGGCGTTAGGACGCGCAAATAAGGGGCAGGTGATGAATGACGGGATTAGGCATCGGACGGTGGACAGCAATGGGATTAGGATGCACGTCGCCGAGGCGGGCGACGGGCCGCTCGTGGTGCTATGCCACGGTTTCCCGGAGGGCTGGTATTCATGGCGCCATCAGCTGGCCGCGCTCGCTCAAGCTGGTTTTCACGCTGTCGCGCCAGACCAGCGAGGCTACGGCTCCACGGATTGCCCCGAGGCGGTCAGCGCGTACAACATTTTTCAGTTAGTCGGCGATATCGTCGGGCTGGTGAAGGCGCTGGGAGAGAACTCCGCGGCGATCGTCGGCCATGATTGGGGAGCCCCGGTGGCCTGGTACTCCGCGCTCCTGCGGCCGGACATCTTCACAGCGCTGGTACTGGTCGGCGTTCCCTACCTGCCTCGCCCGGCGGTCAGGCCCAGCCAGTTGATGCGAGTATTGGCCGGCGACAAGATCTTCTATCAGGAGTATTTCCAGCAAGTCGGCAAGGCGGAGCGCGAGCTTGATGCCGATCCGGACAAGAGTATCCGCGCCTTGCTTTATTCCGCTTCCGGCGACGCTGCACCAAAGGAACGATGGCGTTATCTCTTCGAGCCGGGCGAGCGTCTGTCCGACACCGTGCGCGTCCCGACAAAACTACCGCAATGGTTGTCCGAGAAAGACGTCGAGTTTTACGCAGCGGAGTTCCGACGCAACGGCTTTCGCGGCGGCCTCAATTGGTACCGCAACGTTGATTTCAACTGGGAAATGACACCGTTCCTCGACGGCGCAAAGCCGAGTCAGCCGGCCCTGTTTATCGCCGGCGAAAATGACCCGGTGGTCGAATTTTACAGGCAGGCCTATCAGGCGCTCGAAACCACGTTGCCTGGTTTGCGCAAGAAAATCCTCCTACCGGGGGCAGGCCACTGGACGCAACAGGAACGACCGCGTGAAGTTAACCAGTTGCTCGTAGCGTTTCTCCAGAGCCTTTAGCTGGGGCGCTTCAGCACCGAAGCTTAAGTTCGCCAGAGCGCGTAGCCGTTTAGACGGCCCAGCTCCTCCAACATTCGCAAACTCCCTGCCGGCATAATTCCCAAAGAACACACGCCGCGCTGCCGGTTACGCTGAGGACGCCGCTGGCGCTCAGAGTTACGGCGCGAAACCGCCCGAGCGTCCCGACGTGCGCCCGGCGATCAGCGTCGACTGCGACTGCGCGCGGCTCTGCCGCGCAGGTGGGACATACGCGCGCCGTTCGTTGGCGCATTTGTAGACCTACGAAGACCGATATTTAACTGACTATTTAAATCGGTGAATATACTAAGTTAATAAAAAAGTCTGGCTATCGATGCTTGACAAATAGTATGTTTATGATACCTATGATTTGTCTTATGCCGATTTTTACGTGCACTCGAGTGATCGGCTTTTGGGGGATCTATACTATTCATTTGGACGAAGGATTGTTCCTGAAAAAGGCACCTTAGCTAGGCTTCATAGCTAAGGGGGGTTGCGGGTTGCTCGCGAAACCGGGACGCGCCCGGCGCCGGGAGGCTAGAGCGAGGGGCAGAGTAAATTCCAGCGGGTGTCGTTTCGCGGCTGCACCGTATCGGCCGACGCCGAGGCGGACCTCTCAAATCAGAGTTGGCGAAGCATCGGACCCTCGTGTCGTTCGGGGCGACAGCCCGAAGTGGAGATAACCGAGGATGCAGGTGAGAATCTTGGGCTCAGGGGCTGCCGGAGCGGTTCCCCAATGGAATTGCAATTGTGCTGTTTGCCGGGCGGTGCGGCGTGGCGAAAGAGGTGTGCGAGGCCGCACGCAGTCGTCGGTGGCAGTCAGCGATGAGGGGGCGCGATGGATATTGTTCAATGCCTCTCCGGACATCCGACTGCAGATCGAGAGCTTTGCGCCTTTACAACCCGGGGATGGGATCCGGGGGAGCGGTATTGCGGCGATTGTACCGATAGACGCCCAAGTGCACAACACGATCGGCATGCTGATGCTGCGGGAAGGCGAACCGCTGAGCGTGTATTGCACGGAAATCGTTCGCGAGGAGCTCACGCTGCGGTTTCCCGTCTTCAAAATCTTGGAGCATTACTGCGGCGTTCGATGGCACGTCGTTGAGACCGACCGGGGGGTCGATTTTGCCGTGCCTGAATGTCCGCACCTACGCCTGCGGGCGATATCCGTTAGAAGTAATGCCCCGCCGTATTCTCCCTATCGGGGTAACCCGCAGCCAGGCCATACTATCGGCCTGCGGGTGGAGGACGCCCGAACGGGAAGGGCCCTTTTCTATAGCCCGGCTTGCGGCGGCGTGACCGAAGAGCTGCGCGCCGTGCTAGAGAGCGTCGATTGCGTGATGATCGATGGCACCTTCTGGGAGAACGACGAGATGGCCGGCACTGGTGTGCCGGACAAGGAGGCGCGCGCGATTGGACATCTGCCGCTGGTGGGCGCCGGCGGGATGCTTGAGGTGCTTGCGGGCTTAAAGAAACCGCGCAAAATACTCACGCCAATGAATAATACAAACCCGATCTTGGATGAGAACTCTACCCAGCGTCGGCGAGTCGAGTCGCTCGGCATCGAGGTCGGCCATGACGGGCTCGAGGTGAGGCTATGATAAGCCAGGTGCAGGATGCACGTGTAACACTTCGAAAGAATGATTCAAGGCTGTGGACCCGGGAGGAATTTGAGGAAAAGCTTCGAGCAGAAGGCGCGGCTTATCACGACAAGCACGTATTCCATCGGATGATGATTGAAGGGCGGCTCAACCGCCGTCAGCTTCAGGGCTGGGCCGCCAATCGCTATTACTACCAGGTCAGTTTACCGCTGAAGGACGCCGCTATCCTATCGAACTGTCCGGTTCGCGAAATACGCCGCGGCTGGATCGAGCGCATCGCTTTTCAGGATGGCAGTGGGGGAGAAGAGGGTGGAATCGAGGCATGGTTGCGGTTGTGTGAGGCTTGCGGTCTCACCAGAGAGGAGGTTGTGAGCCATCGGCATCTACTTCCCGCGGTTCGCCTGGCCGCTAATGCATACGTCGAGTTCGCCAGACGAGCACCCTGGCAGGTGGCAGTTTGCTCGTCGCTGACGGAATATTTCGCATCCTCGGCCCAACGCGCTCGAATCGGGAGTTGGTTACAGCACTACCCGTGGGTTGACCCGTCGGGCCTGGATTACTTCAAACAATACATGGGGCGCGCGGCCAAGGATGCGCAAGCCACAATTGACATCGCGATGAAATACCTTCGCACTCGCAAAGAGCAAGAGGAGGTGATCGAAGCCGTACGATTCAAGATGGACACGCTATGGGTGATCCTGGACGGCGTGTATCTCGCCTACGTCGCTGATCTGCCGCCGCCGAGGGAGGGACGGCGTTATGACGAACTCGGAAGTTTAATCTAGCTGCGGGTTTTGAGGTCGACAAAGAGACGCCGGGGAAGGAGGGGTAATCGGTGAACCGAGTCGCATTAGGTCTCGACGGGGTCTTGGAGACTACGCCGAGGTTTCGTCTCCAATGGGAAGAAATGCAGCAGAGCTACGTGCTGCTTTATCCGGAGGGCATGGTGAAGCTCAGTCTCAGCGCTGCCGAGGTTCTCAAGCGCTGCGACGGCAAGCACACCGTCGCTGAACTTCTAAATTCGCTCAAAGCGCAATTTCCCCGAGGAGAAGGGCTGGAGCAAGACGTACGAGCGTTCCTGGAGGTCGCGTATGAACTCGGCTGGATCAGAAACAGACCGCAAAATTAAACCGCCCCACTGGATGTCGCTTGAGTTGACCTACGACTGCCCACTTCAATGTCCGTATTGTTACAATCCGGTCGACTTCGCCCGTCACCGGGAGCGTCTTTCGACCGCTGAATGGCTTCGGGTCTTGCGAGAGGGTCGGTCTCTCGGTGTCGTGCAAGTGGGCTTTACCGGAGGGGAGCCTCTCTTGCGGCACGATCTGGAGATTCTGGTCGCCGAGGCGCACAGCCTCGGTTGCTACACGAATCTCATCACCTCAGGCGTGGGGCTGGATGAAGCTCGTGTGCGCGCGTTGAGAAAGGCGGGGCTCGACCAGGTGCAACTAGCTTTCCAGGCGCCCACCGCGGAACTTTGCAACTACATGGCAGGCAGAGATGTTTTCCAGCAAAAACTCGAAGCCGCTCGGCTGATCAAAGAATATGACTTCCCCATGGTCCTTAACTTCGTGATTTATCGGCAAAATATCGATCAGACGAGCGCCTTTCTGGAGTTAGCAGGAGAACTCAAGGCCGATTACGTCGAGTTCGCCAATACTCTCATGTACAGCTGGGCATGGGTTAACCGCGCCAAACTAGCGCCAACGTTGGAACAGTTGAGGCGCTCGGAAGCGATCGTCAACGAGTATCGCTCACGCTACAAGGGAAAAACGAAGATATATTACGTCATTCCAGACTACTTTGAAGGCCGGCCGAAGGCATGTTTGCGCGGATGGGGCGACATATTCTTCGACATCGCGCCCGACGGCACCGCCATGCCGTGTCAGCTTGCGCGCCAACTGCCCGGGCTGGAATTCTCCAACGTGCGTGAACGTGACCTTCGTTGGATATGGGAAGAATCACCGGCGTTCAACCGCTTCCGCGGCGATGACTGGATGAAGGAGCCATGCAGGTCTTGTCCCGAGCGGCACAAGGATTTTGGGGGATGCAGGTGCCAGGCGTTCATGTTGACCGGTGACGCGGCTAATCCCGATCCGGCGTGCCATTTTGTCCCGGACCATCAGAAGATAGTGGACTTGGCGATGCCGTCAATTACCGGGCGCGTTCAAGGAGGGGAACTGATCTTTCGCAACGCTAGGAATTCGCTAGCGCTCGGGCAGTAGCCGCGAAAGGACTCGTCGGGCGCCCAATGGCTGCGCGAGTGAATCGGGCTCAACCCGCGTCGCGACGGAGTTGAAGTGATGCTCGCGGCCGACGCGTCGCTCCTCCTGCTGCGCACGCTGCATCTGGCGTTCGTAATAAGCTGGATCGGCCGGCTCTACTGGGTCAACTTGGCTGAGAGTCCATTCGAGGAGGAAAACAACACGCGCCGAAGGGGATCGGACGTCGTGCTGTGGTGGAAGTGGTCGCCTTTGGGCGCGGTGGCGACCGGCGCCGCGGTCTTGCTGCTGCGAGAACGGCAAAGCGGGACCGAGGCGTTCTTCCGCAGCGCTTACAGCGTGTTCATCCTGACGGGAGCGATGCTCGGTCTGCTGATGGCGCTCAATGTGTGGTTGGTAATTCGTCCGGAAAAGCGGCGGCTGAAAGAATTGGTAACGGGGCAGCGGGCCGCGGCGCAATCGACGGCCGTTGTTCAAGGGCTCCGGCGAATTGGATTCGTGACCAGGACAAACACGCTGTTCTCGATGCCGACATTGTTCTTCATGAGCGCGGCGCCGCACTATTTGCGGTGGGCGCGGGTAGTTGACCAGCGCCGTCTGTGGCTTTGGTTAGGGCTTAGCCTCTTAATAATCGCGTTGGTGGAGATTAACGGACTCATGGGACCGGACGGCCCAGGAAGGCGAGCGCTTGAATCGGTACGCGGCGTAGTGGCGCTCGGGCTGGTCTTTGGAGGAATTCTCTTCGCAGTCTCAAGAATCGCACTTGGTGGATGGGGCTAGTTTGGGCCGCGCAACGTCTTTTCGCGATGGCTCGTCAGCAAATGGCGCGGATCGTGCTTCCTCTAAAAATGTGATGTTGGCGAATTCATCAGACGGGCCGGCGGCTGAGCAGGAAAATCTCAAGGAGTTCAGGAGAGGATCGGTTCTTGAGTGAGGCGCTCATTATCGTAAGGTGGCTTCACGTCTTTTTCGGGACGATCTGGATTGGTCTGCTCTACTCGTCTAACTTGCGGCGCGGCTCCACCTCCACGGTTAGTTCGGGCGAGCAACCCCAGAATGAAAGTATTGCGCCAGTATGGCTGGGCGGGTTCCCATGGTCGGCGGGGGGGACTGTTATCTTCGGAACGGCTTACTTCTTCGCGGTCTGGCGCCGACTGAGCTTTTCGAGATTCGTTCTCACTTCCTACGGGTTGACCATCCTAACCGCGAGCAGCCTGGGGCTTGCGATGTTCGCGAACGCGTTGGCGTTCTGGTTGATTCGCAAACCTCTGCGCTTGCCGGCGGTCGAGGACCGCACGGCAACCGTGTCGCCGGAAAGAGTCGCGCTTATAGAGCGGCGGGCGACGCTTGTCACCCGCGCCAATGTGCTTCTGTCGGTCCCGATGCTCTTCTTTATGGTCGCCGCCAGTCACCACAGTCTCATGGGGCGTGCTGATATTCCGCATCGGATCGCATGGTTCGCGGTGGTCGGCGCGTTGTTATTCCTGGTGGAGGTAAACGCCTTTGTGGGGCTGTGGGGTGTCTGCAAGCGCCCATTGGAGAGTGTTCGCGGCGCGGTCGGCGCCGGCTTCGCTCTTTGGGCGAGCCTTTTTGTTATGGGAAAGCTCCTGACGCTGGGCCTCTCGTAGCGTTTCCTGCATCGAAGGTGCTCTCGAGCGTCGGCTGGGAAAATGGGCGCAAGCGCCTTGGACCGCTAGGGCGGCGGCGCAAGATGTCGCGCAGCGATTAGCGCGACACGTGCGCCGCAGTGGCGCGGCCGGGTTTGCGCCTGGCTTGCTTACCCGACCATCGTGAGGCCGCCGCTCACGCTTAGAACCTGGCCGGTGACGTAGTCCGCGTCCGCCGAAGCGAAAAACGCGACGGCTCCGGCGATATCGTCGGGCTGTCCGAGACGGCGCATCGGCACCGAGCGCTTCATAGCTTCGAGCAATTTTTCGCGTCCCGCCATCGCGTTGCGCAACAGCGCGGTTTCCGTGGGTCCAGGGCAAACGACGTTGACGTTGATATTGTCGCGGGCAAGTTCTCGCGCGAGCGTCTTGGAAAAGGCAATGACCGCGCCTTTGCATCCGGCGTATACCGCTTCGCCGCTAGACCCGACACGACCTGCGTCGGAAGAGATCGAAACGATCTTGCCAGCGCCCCGCTGACGCATCAGAGGCACAACAGCCTTGCAGCAGTGAATCAGTCCACGATAGTTGACTGCGATCACCTTGTCCCAGGTTTCCGATTCGCTCTCAACGAAAGGCTCCACTTTGTCCCATCCGGCGTTGTTGACCAGAATATTGATTGGACCGACCTCGCGCTCGACCTGAGTTACCGCGTCGACGGCGCTGCTCAAGCGGGTGACGTCGAGATAGACCGCCACGGCCGACCCCGGGCCGCTTTGGGATATTTCATTTGCGGTTTGCGCCGCGGTTTCGGCGGCGATATCAGCTACCCCCACGCGTGCGCCTTCGGCGGCAAGGCGCATCGCGATAGCTCGTCCGATCCCCTGTGCCGCGCCCGTGACCAACGCTACTTTGCCTTCAAGACGACGTGCATTCACTGCCATGAGAGAAAACCCCCGGTTTAGGTGCAGTCAGCGACCAAGCGCCGGCCGCGTCTCTGCGTCGAAATTCGACGCATGCGTTTGGTGAAGCGGGCCGCCAAGCGACCCAATGTAGGTGTTCGCAAAAGCTCCGGCCGCGACACACCATAGCGGATTTCCGCGACGGCGCTGCGGGAGGACCCAGAGCCTTCGCTTACTGTTCCAGCCTCGGATAAACTTCGCCTGCCAGTCGCTCCATGGTTTCGACGACTTCGGTGAACGAGCCGGTACGACAGTCGAAGATCGCGTCCGTCGGACCAAGCGCCCAGATCGGTTTGAGTTGCTCGAGCACTTGAGCCGCGTCGCCGACGAAAACGCGTTCCGGATCCTCGCCGGGCCGCCGGCTGGCGTCCGCGCCTGGGGCGACGATGCGCACACCGTAGCGCACGCTGAATCCCATACCAGCGGTGTTGCGGCCACAAGCGGCGCGCTGTTCTTCCAGATAGTTGAGCTTGGCCGGCAGCTCTCGTGCAGGCACTCGGAACGCATGCCAGCTCTGCCCGTATTTGGCGGCGCGGCGCAGCGCGGGCCGGCTGTTTCCACCGACATAGATCGGCGGATACGGCTTTTGCACCGGTTGGGGAAAGCAACCCACCTCGTCAAAACTGTAAAAGCGCCCAATGAAGCTCGCCTTTGGCTCTGTCCAGAGCTTAACGAAAATCTCGAGCCATTCGTCGGTAACCCGGCCGCGGTCAGCGAAGGGAGGGCTTCCCAGCGCCACAAACTCCTCGGCTAGCCATCCGCCACCCACGCCCACGAACAGCCTACCGTTCGAGAGCGCGTCCATCGTGGCAAGCATCTTAGCGCTCAAGACCGGGTTCCGGTACGGTACGACCAAAACGCTCGTCCCGACGCGCAGTCGCGAGGTCGCGCCGGCGACGAATGACAACAATGTGAGCGGCTCGAAGTAGTTGCCGTCGGCCGGCACAATGAAGCGTCCGCTTTCGTTGTACGGATAACGCGACTCGATCTTCCAAGGAACGACGACGTGATCGGTGACCACCACCGAGTGATAAGCAAGGGCCTCGGCCTTGCGTCCGAGGTCGATAATGTTTGCGGCCGTTGCCAGCGGACCGGAGTTCGGAAGCTGAAAACCGAGCTTCACCATTTCATCGTTCTCCCTGGTTCAGCGTTTTGGCAGCGAAAGCCGAAGACCGTGTTCCCGCGCAGTCGCCCGGCAAGAGCGGCCGCCCACGCCGGGCCAATTATGCGCCACGGCGTGAAAATAGTCCAACTATGGCGAAATGGGGGCGCGACCGAAGCGGGCAGCGCAAAATAATTATGCGCCGAAGGCGTTGCTCGCGATCATCGAAACGCCTGCCTTTCGCATCGCTTGCGAGGCAGCTTCAAGCCCCGCGCCCGGATCCACGGCGCGGCAGGCGTCCTCGATTACGTAGGTGTCGAAACCGGCCGCGGCCGCGTCTTCGGCCGAAAAGCGCACGCATACGTCCAGTGCGAGGCCGACCGCGAAGACGCGCTTGAAGCCGCGCTCCTTAAGGTAACCGCGCAGCCCTGTCGAAGTTTTGCGATCGTTTTCGCGAAACGCCGAATAGGAGTCGACCTCGGGGCGAAAGCCCTTGCGCAAAATCAGTTCGGCGCATGGAACGAGCAGCTCACAATGAAATTCGGCGCCATTCGTACGCTGCACGCAGTGATCGGGCCACAAGGTCTGCTCCCCATAGGGCAGAGTGATTGTCTCGAAAGGTTGCTTGCCTGAATGCGAGGAGGCAAAAGAAAGATGGCCAGCGGGATGCCAATCCTGGGTCAGAACGGCATGCCGGAACAGGGGCGCGAGGCGGTTGATTACGGGAACGACCGCATCCGCCTCTCGAATCGCAAGCCTGCCTCCGGGGCAAAAATCATTCTGAACGTCAACCACGAGCAACACGTCTTCGTCAAAAATGCGTAGGCGACTCGCCATGATGAAAGCCTCCTTACCTCATGAGAACCGCGACGATCTACGTCGCCGTCAAATGCTCCTTCCAGAGCGGAGGAGGGCGATCTTGGAATCAAGAATCGATGAGCGATAGCTGAACATCACCGCGACCTAGCGGTTTAACCACGCGCGGTATGCTTCAGGCGTGTTCACGTTGGTCAGCGAGGCCAGATCGGGATCGACTTTTCGCATCTCACCCTCTTCAAACACCCGCACGCTGAGGCGAGCGAGCAGCGCCCGTAGACGCCGTTCACCGGTGGCGAGCAGCGTTTCAATTTCCGCCAGAGACCTTTTGTGATAGACGGCTAAAAGAGGCTGGAAGCGCCCGTCGATCACCGGGACTGCGGCGTCGTGTTTCCCGATTGCGGCGCACAGGGCAAGTCCAACTTCGGCGCGCAGCCCCGGCGCGTCGCATGAACATACGAAGGCCATCTCTCCACGCGCCGCGCCGAGACCAACTTTGAGCGCCATGAGTGGTCCCTCGAACGGCACCGAATCGAAGACCATCACGGCGTCGAGCTTCGGCAGTGTGAAACCCACGTCGCCAGGGACCCCTGCGACGACGATGACCTCTGAAAAAGCGCGCCTGAGTTCCGTCACAGTACGTTCGATTATCGTTACCAGGCCGACTTTCAGCAGCGCTTTGGGTTCGCCCATGCGACTGCTGTGACCCCCAGCCATCACGATCGCGCTTGCCGCTGCGCGCCCTGCCATAGCCTGTGCTCACTCCCGACCAGGGTTCGTCTCAAATTTTTCTTCCGCGCGAGTCACCCAAAAGCCACCCTGCGACGCTCAGTTAAAAGAGGGTATCTCGGTTTGAGAGGAACGGCGCTATAAATGAGGCGCCACATATAGAAGGTTACAACGGCCCGCTTGGGCGCGCTATCGCGCCCAGGACGCCGCAACCGGCGCTTGTAGGCTACCACCTCGCGGGCCCAGGGCATCTTGGCGATTATTTGGCGGCATTTGAGATCGTTAGTTCGGTCGGACCGGCTCCCGACTGGCAACGGGCTTGGGATTAACGATAAAGATGTCGCTGATATAGTTGATCCGGTTGGGGACAGAACGCATCAACATCACACATCAACATCACGACCAAGCTACGACGGGAGATCTTACTATGTCGGTTCTTTTATTTGAGAAGCGAGGTCATATCGCCTACGTCACCTTGAATCGCCCTGAAGCCCGCAATGCGATTAATCCGGAGCTAGTGGTGCGTCTGGCGCAAACCTGGCACGAAATTGACCGCGACCCGGCGATTCGCGTGGCGATCCTAACCGGCGCGGGCGACAAAGCCTTCTGTTCCGGCGCCGACCTGGCGCGGCTGATTCCGCTTTTCAGCGGCGCGCGCCCGGCGGAGGACGAGTGGGATCGCAAGGTGTTGGAAAGACGGTCAATGGTCGGAGATGCACTTTTGCGCGATTTCAATCCGGAAAAGCCGTTGATAGCCGCGATTAACGGCTTTTGTATCGCGGGCGGACTGGAGTTGGTGCAAGGCACCGATCTGCGCGTAGCGTCGGAGACGTCCGTCTTCGCCTTGCAGGAAGTGAGATGGGCCATTTTGCCGTCGGCCGGCTCGATGGTTCGGATGCCGCGGCAGGTGCCCTACTGCAAGGCGATGGAGATCCTCCTGACCGGCAACAGGATAGACGCGGCCGAGGCCTACCGTTTGGGCTTCGTGAACTATGTCGTCCCGTCAAGTGAGGTGATCAACAAGGCGCAGGAGCTAGCCGAGCGGATCGCGGAAAACGGTCCGCTGGCGGTGCGAGCAATCAAGCGGACTGTGCTCAAGGCGCTCGGTCGTCCCCTCGAGGAGGGTTATCGAATGGAAGACGAGGCGACACGCGAAGTGATGCGCAGCGAGGACGCCAAGGAGGGTCCGCGAGCGTTCATCGAAAAACGCAAACCGAACTATGTTGGGCGCTGATTTGACACGCGCATCGTCTTGGGAATCTCGGCGGCGAAGCTGCCCGCCGGCCGTCACGCGGCGACCAGAATTTCGGCTCGCGGGGTCGGTTTCGTTAGCGGCCGGCACCGCGCTGGCGTGTCGAGCAAGAACGAGGCGAAACGCGGCATAGCTCGCTCGCATCCAAGGGTGATATAATAACGCGGGTCCTAAAGGGAGGTCCCGCTGCAACGGCTTAGACGCAACACGCAGGGCGAAGCGTACCTTTCGGAGGCCATTTCATGGAGTATGGGCGAAACCGCTGTGCAGTAGGTGCAGGCGACTCACGCGGGACCTATAGCAGTGCGGATGATGTTGATCGACGTAACGATGCGAGGGGCGCCGGGCCTGCGAGTGGATGGTTCTACCGGATGGCCGGGGGCAAAGCGGCCGTGCTTGCTGCCGGCATGCTCTTCGCGGTCGCGAGCGCGGCACGCGCTGGGGACTCGCGAAAGCCTCCCGTGGACGGGCTGGCTGCTGCCACCACTAATGTTGGCGCCAACGCATCTTCCCCCGGTGTTAAGGCGGTAAATCCGGTCATTCTGGTCGCGGGGGGCGACGTAGGGGGTAGCCTATTCCATGTCTTGGCCAGCGCGCTGTTTGTTACCTCGACGAGCGCGGCTCAAGTCTACGTACCCGACAGCGGACGGTTCGACCCTACTCCACGGCCGCTCAATGAAAGCCGCGAGCTGGCAACGGAGACACCGCTGCCCAACGGCAAGATTCTGATTGCCGGAGGACTGAAGTGTGCCAATGGCCCTCTGGGACCGCGCTGCAAAGCGCTTGACAGTGCGGAACTTTTCGACCCGGCCAGCGGCAGCTTCATCAAGGCCGGCTCCGGCAGTGGCTATAAAATGGCATCGCCTCGCTCGGGCCATACCGCGACCGTAATCAAAGGCTGCAATTGCCCCGCGGATGGCAAGGTGCTCCTGGCCGGCGGTGTGCGGGATAAAGTCGCGACCATCCCGACCGGGATCATCTCGACGCCTCCGGTGAACACGGCTGAGATTTACGACCCCGCAACCGATAGCTTCATCGCACTTTCAGCCACGATGAGGGACGCTCGTGTGCACCACGCGGCAGCGTCGTTAGGCGATGGAAAAGTCCTTATCGTCGGGGGGGACAGCGCGGGCTTCTTCGAGCACGCGCTCGCGACGGCGGAGATCTACGACGCCAAGAGCGGCAGATTCGTCGCGGTTGGCGTAATGGAAAAGCCGCGCGAGTTCGCCGAGGCGACGGTCTTCGACCCTAAGGTGATCAAAGGTCCGCTCGCGGGCAAAGTGCTGATTACAGGAGGTGTCGTTGCTCATGCGCGTCTCAAAGGGGATTCGACCGACAGCGCCGAGCTTTTCGACCCCCGCTCGACCGGCTTCGTGAAGGTCGAGTCGCGTATGAGCTCGCCACGCGCAGGCCATTCGGCGACGCTTTTCACCAGCGGCCCGTTAGCCGGCAAGGTATTAATCGCCGGTGGAATTTCGACCATCGGTGACGGCACGGCGCTAGGCACCAAACAACGTAGCGAGCAAACGGCGGATCTCTACGACCCGTCGGCCGGACCGACCGGCCGGTTTCGTCCGACCGGCAAACTCAACGAAGGCCGCGCCGGACATGTGGTTGCCTTGCTTCCCCATGGAACGCACGCCGGGCGCGTCCTCGTTGCGGGCGGAGAAAACTGTAACGGTGCGGCGCCCTCGGCCTGTTACGTCGCAGGTTCGAGCGCCGACAAAGCGGCGGGGAATCCGGGTGTTGGAGTCGAAGTATACGACCCGGTCAGCGAAACCTGGCGGCCGCTTCGCGGTGCGATGCCGACTTTGGTCAATGCGGCGTCAGGGCAAGGGATGATCCTCTTTTAGTCGCCCGCCCGGCGGGCAGATTTCGCCTTCAACGAAAACGCACCGTACCGTAAGATACGGATTGCGCGAACGTGCCACACCAAGGGGGATTGGTGTATGAGGCTCAGCGCATTCGTTTTTGCGTTCTTTGCCCTTTTGGCCTTTGGGGCCGTCACCTTCGCGGAGCACGAAGAAGAGTGCGAGCGCCACCATCATGAGACCGTGGTCCATCAGCTGAGGCCCATGTGGTGCAGTAGTTCGGTTTCACAGAGCGGGGGATTTGAGGGCTGTGTATGGATTCCGCCGTAGGAAGCGCGGAGTTGTCAGACTGTCTTGGCGAGTTGCGGTGAGGAAGGCTTCGTATGCAGGCCCTCGAAAGTGGAGGCGCCGGCGGTGGCGCATGTCGGGCGCCCGGTGAGGGATTGTTCCTGTATGCACTGAACTGAACCGCGTCCGATAACGATAGTCTCGCGTCGGGCAAAACTCCTCGTCAGCGCCGGCGCGTGAGTCGTAAACGGGCCGCAGCGCGGGCAGACGTAATAGTCGAGCTTTCGGCGTTGCGGGTTGTCTAGGGGATCGGCGACCGCGTCGCGGCATAGTTCGTTCACGCGAAATTTTATCTATTCGCAGTTGAGCATTTACCATGGCAAGGATTTTCGAAGCGGCCGATGTTGACCGTACCGTCTTAGACGGGAAGACGATCGCCGTCATCGGTTACGGCAATCAGGGGCGCTCCCAGGCGCTTAACTTGCGTCTGAGCGGGCGCAAAGTGGTAGTTGGCAATCGCGAGGACGATAGTTGGCGTCAGGCTCGCGAGGACGGATTCGAAACCTTTCCGATGGATCGGGCCGCCGAATTGGCCGACGTCGTGATGCTGCTTGTGCCGGACGAAGCGGCGCCCGCGATCTTCGATGAGCTGATCCGTCCCAACCTCGCCGACGGCAACGCGCTCGTGCTGGCCAGCGGCTATAACGTCACCTACGAGCACGTGGTGGCTCCTGCTGGCGTGGACGTTGTGCTCGTGGCGCCCCGCATGATCGGTCAGGGTGTGTACGAGTTGGCGCGTCGCAACGAGGGGATTCCGATTCTGGTCGGAGTCCATCAGGACGCCACCGGCAAGGCGCTCGCCGTCGCGCTCGCGCTTGCCGAGGGAATCGGCGGCTTTTTGCCGCATGGCGTGGTGTTAGAGTCAAGTTTCAACGAGGAAACGCTCGTCGACCTGTTTACCGAGCACACTTGGGCCGGGGCGTTTCTGTTCCTCCTCGAGAAAGCGTTTCATCTGCTTACCCAAGAGGGCGTTAGTCCCGAGGTCGCCATTCTGGAGCTTTACGGATCGGGTGAGATCGGCGAAATCGGGCGCGCGATGGCGACCGACGGTCTTTGGCGCCAGCTCAAGCTTCATTCTCACACCAGCCAATTCGGGCAGCTAACGCACGGCGGCAACTTCGTGGACGAAGGCGTGGAAGGCCTAATGCGCAAGGCGATAGCCGAGATCCGCAACGGCGAGTTCGACCGGCGCTGGACCGAAGAGCAAGCGCGCGGGCTGCCGACGTTCCATCGCTTGCTCAACGAAGTTTTGTCTTCGCCCTTGACCAAGGCGGAGGATTCCCTGTTCGGGCGTCTTCGTCGACGGTAGGGCGAACACCGCGCGCGAACGGCGTCAGACGAAGACGATTCCGCCGTCAACGATTAGCGCCTGGCCGTTTATCGCGGCCGCGTCGTCTGAGGCAAGGAAGGCTACCAAGCCTGCGATGTCTTCGGGCGTCTCCGGACGTTTGAGCAGCGCCATACGCGCATATTTCTTCAGCATCTCGCCCGGCGCGGCGCCGGTCATTTGGGAGAGATGGCGGTCCATCGCGCCCCACATCGACGTGTCCACGATTCCCGGGCAATAAGCGTTGACATTGATGCCGTAGGGGGCGAACTCTTTGGCGCACGCCTGCACCACCGCTCGCACGGAGAATTTTGACGCGCAGTAATGCGCGAGCAAGGCGTAGCCCTGATGCCCCGCGATCGAAGAGGCGGCGATTAGCCGGCCCTTGGTTTTCGACTCGATCATGTGTTTTGCCGCGGCCTGGAACGAGAACACCACCCCTTTGACGTTAATCGCCAGCATCCGGTCCCAGTCCGCTTCCGTAAGCTCCATAAAGGGGCGCACCTGAGCAATGCCGGCGTTTGCGATCATCACGTGCAACCCGCCGCATTCCTTGACCACCCGTTCGACCGCCTCGAAGACGTTCGCCCGTTCACTAACGTCACAGGCAACGGCCAGTGCGGCGCGCCCGGCCGCCGAGCA
>JAJYYI010000145.1 GCA_021801125.1 Deltaproteobacteria bacterium
AACCTCGGCACCCTTCGCCGTCACCACTATGATCGGCAAAGCCGCGGTGGCCGATTCCGAGCGGAGCGCGCGGCACAGCTCAAGTCCGGTCATTCCGGGCAGCATCAGGTCCAGCACCAGCAGGTCGGGAGCGCGCCGTTTGATGCGCTCCATTCCCTCGGCGCCGTCCTGGGCCTCTTCGACAGTTAGCCCTTCCTGAGCCAGGTTATAGCGCAAAAGCTCGCGTAAATCAGGGTCATCCTCGACCACCAGCACTTTGCGTCCTCGTGCCGGCTCCGAGGCTTGCAGCGCTGCGTTCATCGTTGGGCCTTGTCCATGTGACGGATTGTTTTACCTTTGACCATGAACACCACCATTTCGCCGATCGCCGTCGCATGATCGGCAATCCGTTCCAGGTAGCGTGAGACGAACAGGATGCGTGTTCCACGCCCTATCGTGCGCGCGTCCTCAGCCATATAGCTGAGCAGCTCCCGGAAGATCTGATAGTTAAGCTGATCGACCTGATCATCCCGCCGGATCACCTCTTCGGCCAGGGCACAGTCTTCGCGCATAAACGCGTCAAGGCTATCCTTGACCATCGACTGGGCCAACACCGCCATTCTGGGAATATCGATGAACGGCTTGACCATCGGCTCCTGATTCAGCTCCAGGGCGCGCTCGGCGATGTTCACGGCTAGGTCGCCGATTCGCTCCAGGTCAACGTTGATCTTGAGACCGGTAGTTATGAAGCGCAGGTCGCGGGCCGCAGGCTGGCGTAGGGCGAGCAGCTTGATGCACAGCTCTTCGACCTCGATGTCCATGCGATTCACTTCCGCGTCGCTCGCGATTACGCGATGGGCCATGGCGGAGTCGCGATTCACCACGGCTTGCACCGCGTCGGCGATCTGGCGCTCCACGATGCCACCCATTTTGAGCAAGTTGTTGCGCAGATTGCGCAAATCTTCCTCGAATTGGCGGTTGGTATGCTGTAAAGGTGACGATTCCACTTTCGCTCTCGCACCTCGGGACGCTTGGGGCTTACCCGAAGCGGCCGGTAATGTAATCCTCGGTCTCCTGTCGTTCGGGATTGGTGAAGATTTGTTTCGTGTCCCCGAACTCGATAAGAACTCCGCCGAGCAAGAAAGCGGTAAAGTCGGAGACCCGGGCGGCTTGCTGCATATTATGAGTTACGATCACGATTGTATATTGCGATTTGAGTTCAAGCACTAGCTCCTCGATGTGTGCGGTGGAAATCGGGTCCAGCGCCGAGCATGGCTCGTCCATTAGCAACACCTCAGGTTCGACCGCCAAGGCTCTCGCGATACACAGCCGCTGTTGCTGACCTCCTGACAAACTAGTCCCCGGCTTGCCGAGGTCGTCCTTCACCTCATTCCATAAGGCGGCGCGACGCAGACTGCGTTCGACAATCTCGGCGCGTTCGCCGCGGTTGAGAGCAAGTCCGTTTAGGTTCAACCCAACCGCCACATTGTCCTGGATCGACATCGTCGGAAATGGGGCGGGCTTCTGGAACACCATTCCGACGCGCCGGCGAATCTGTACCGGGTCTACCCCAGGCCCGTAAATGTTCTCCCCATCCAGCAGGACGTCGCCTTCCACCCGTGCATCTTTGACGGTCTCATGCATCCGGTTGATACAACGCACCAGCGTAGATTTGCCGCATCCCGACGGTCCTATGACCGCGGTTACGTTGAATTCGGGAATATCCAGATTGATCTCTCTGAGCGCCCGGGTTCGGCCGAAATAGGCCGACATGCGGACCAGCCGTATCTTTGCCATCAGTTGCTCATCTCGGCGTTCGAAGTCCTCGGCCGGATATGGACCTGACCACCCCCTCCACCACCAGCACCATCGCGGTTAGCACCAGGGCGCCAGCCCAAGCCTGGCGATGCCAATCTTCGAAGGGCGAAATGGCGTAGGTGTAAACCTGAACGGTGAGCGCGGCTATCGGGCGCCTCAGCGAGGTAGACCAATACTGATTGCCGAAGGCCGTAAAAAGCAGCGGTGCCGTTTCCCCCGCGATGCGAGCCAGGGCCAGGAGAACTCCGGTGGTAATCCCCCGCGCCGCCGTGCGTGCCACCACTGACAGCGACGTTCGCCAGCGCGGAATTCCCAACGCAAGCGCAGATTCCCGCAGCTCAGCAGGAACCATCGACAACGCCTGCTCGGTTGTGCGCGCGACCAGCGGTGTCATCATCACGGCAAGCGCGATCGCGCCGGCCAAAGCCGAGAACCCGCCCATCGGACGCACCACGACCGCGTAGACAAAGATGCCTACCACGATGGAAGGCACGCCCATCAACACGTCGGCCGCAAATCTAACTCCGTTTGCGACGCTGCGATTACGGCCGGGCTCGCTCAGGTAAATCCCGGTACCCACGCCGACGATAACCGCCAATACGCTCGCCAGGCCTACCACTTCCAGCGTGCCAAGCACGGCATTGCCCATCCCGCCGCCAGGTTCGCCTACCGGCCGCGGCAGCCGCGTGAAAAAGGCCCAGTTAATGCCGTTCACGCCCTGCTTCACCAGATACCCCAGGACCAGAAACAGCGGCACCAGCGTGAGCAGCGTGGCGAGCACGGCCGCTGTCATCATCGCCCCGCTCTTGAATTTGCGCCACATGCGGCGAGCGTCAACATGGGGCTCGACGGTCTTCATCGAGTAAAGCGCTGCGCGGTCAATTTGTAGATCATGAGCCGTGCGGTCACGTTGATTAGCAGCGAAACCAGAATGAGCACCAAGCCCAGCTCGATCAGAGCGGCAACGTAGATATCTGACGTGGCTTCCGTGAATTCGTTGGCGATCGCGCTGGCGAGCGTCGTCGAGGGCATGAACAATGACGCCGAAATGACCGAGCGATTGCCGATCACCATTGCCACCGCGATCGTCTCGCCCAAGGCCCGGCCGAGCCCAAGAATGATAGCGCCCACGATCCCGGAAAGACTGTAAGGCAGCACCGCCAGCCGCACCATCTCCCAGCGTGTCGCTCCGAGGGCGAAAGCGGCTTCGCGCAGGTTATCCGGCACGGCGGCAAAGACGTCCCTGCATACGGCCGATATAAACGGCACCACCATCACTGCGAGGATCGCTCCCGCGCTCAACATGCTGACTCCCACGCGCGGCCCCTGGAACAGCGGCAAAAAGCCAAGGTAACGCGCTAACGCGGGCTCAACCGCGTCGCGTAGGAAAGGACCGAGAACAAAGATGCCCCACAGCCCGTAAACCACGCTCGGGATCGCGGCCAGAAGCTCCACTAAAAAGCCTAAAATGTTGCTCAGCCAGTCTGGCGCGAGCTCGCTAAGGCAAAGCGCAACTCCGATGCCAAAAGGGGCAGCAACGAGCAGGGCCAAAAGGGAAGATACTGCGGTTCCGTAAATAAAGGGTAAAGCGCCAAACTGTTCGTTGACCGGATCCCACTCCGTGCCAACTAGAAAGCCGGCCCGGAAGCGCACGAGCGCCGGCCAAGCGGAGATTGCCAGCACCACGACGATCGCCACCACCAAGGACAAGGTGATTAGCGCGGTTGCTGCGGTAAACCCGTCAAAGACAAGCTCACCCGCCGGCACGCCCATCTTGAGCCGCTGCCAGCGCCGCTTGGTTCTTGCCTGTGCAGTCGCGGAAGGCGCGACCGCGTAGCTGCCGAAGTTAGGCGAGAGCATTCCTTCCTTTTCGGCCGAATCAGGCGCCATAAAAAAGCTTGCGCGGGAAGCACACACCGGGGCGTAACGAATCCCTTCCGGCGCAGTCCGTGCGCGTCTGACCAAGCCAGGGCCCACCGAAAATCGGCATCAGATTAGATGAGACCACTGTGTCGAGCCTTATTGCGCTCGCCTAATACTCCGCTAACCGTAATGCTATCGAGCTGAGGTTGCGGGACCATTAAGCGAACGAGAACCTCCCGTTAAGTGAGGTCAACCCCGTTTGCTCTCCGGAGGGCGAATGACTTCGAGACCGCCCATGTAGGGGCGCAAAACCTTAGGAACGGTCACGCTGCCATCCTGGTTCTGATAATTCTCGAGCACCGCGATAAGCGTGCGCGGCAAACCCAGACCCGATCCGTTCAGCGTATGGACGAATTCCGGCCTCTCACCCGCCCCGCGCCTGAAGCGTATCTGTGCGCGTCGCGCCTGAAAGTCAGCGCAATTCGAGCACGAGCTAACTTCCAGCCACTCCCCGCATCCCGGCGCCCACATCTCCACGTCGTACTTGGCTGCGGCGGTAAAGCCTAGATCGCCGGTGCACATTTGTACCACGCGAAACGGAATCTCCAGCCGCCGGCATAACTCACAGGCGTTTTCCACCAACGTCTCAAGCTCCTGGTCGGAAGCTTCCGGAGCCACGACCTTGACCATCTCGACTTTGTCGAACTGATGGCCGCGCTTGATTCCGCGCACGTCGCGGCCAGCCGACATTTTTTCACGCCGGAAACAGGGGGTGTAGGCGGTCAGATAAATGGGCAATCGGCTGGCGTCGAGAATCTCCCCGGCGTAGAGGTTCGTCAGCGGAACCTCGGCGGTCGGGATGAACCAGAAGTCCTCTTCGGCGTCGCGATACATGGTGTCGCGGAACTTGGGAAGGTGTCCGCTGCCCAGAACCATCGCGCTATTCACCATGAGCGGCGGCCACACCTCCAGGTAACCTTGCTCGGTGATCTTAACGTCCAGCATCCAGTCTACCAGCGCCCGCTCAAGCCTGGCGCCCGCTCCCGTCATCACATAGAAACGAGTGCCCGCCAGCTTGACGCCGCGCTCGAAGTCGATAACGCCCAGGCGCTCGCCGAGGTCCCAATGAGGCAACGGCTCGAAATCGAAAGCGCGGGGAACGAGTTCCAAGCGCACTACCTTGTTGCCATTCTCGCCCTCGCCCACCGGAACCTGCGGGCGGGGCAGATTTGGTATTTCGAGCAGCATCGCCTCGGTTCGGCGCTCTAGTTCGGCAAGCTCACGCTCGCCCCGCGCAATCCGCGCGCCGAGCGCACGCATCTCATCGCGCGCCTGTTCACGCTCCTCTGCGCTGAGCCTGCCAAGCTCGCGGGATTGACGCGCACGCTGGGCGCGCTCGGTGTCTAGTTGATGCTGCAGGCGTCGGCGCTGTGAGTCGCACTCCAACAATAGGTCGACGGCTTCAACGGCAAAGCCAACCTTGGCTAATTCTTGCTTTGCCCAATCAGGACGTTCGCGGAGCAACTTGACGTCAAGCATGGATCAGGTCCAGCGCCTTAAAAAGCGCCTTTTATGATTCCAAGATCCGCGCGCGGTCCCGTGCCGGTCAGCGTGAGAACGTCGAAACGCACGGCGCGCTGGTCCGTCCCTTCGCGCTGGACGAATAGCGCCGCCGCGCGTTTAATCTTTTCACGTTTGCGCGCATTCACCGCCTCGGCGGCTTCGCCATAGTCGCGTGTGCGCCTTGTCTTCACTTCAACGAACACCAGCGTATCACCATCCAACGCAATTATATCGATTTCAGCACCGCCAGCTCGGTAATTACGCGTGAGGATGCGATAGCCGCACCGCGTCAGGTGGCGTGCGGCAACCCGCTCGCCCCACGCACCCAACCGCAAATGGTCCGCCAGCGCGCCGCCTGCTCCGCCAATACCGTCCGCAAGTCGGCGCCAGCAGCTAGCCCATCGAAGCCTGGCACCGCGGCTGCTTGCCGTGCGAAGCGACCACTCCTTTCCAAGCCGCAACCCGATCAATGACCCTGGCCGCTCCGTAACACCGACGCCGACTCGAAGCGCTGCTGGAAATCGCTCATGCGAAAAAACGTGTAGGCTGTCAAACCATCGTGGCAAAGAAAAAAACGTAAGCGAGCCCTTCGAATCGCTCTTACTAATATCAAACCGCACAAAAGCGACACGAGGCAAACGATTGTTAGGCCGTTTTCGAGTCGCCGGCAACCCTAAGAAACCTGTTTCGGCCCCGGAACGCGATGATAAGCGTGCGCGAGTGGAGATTGCGTCCCACGATGACAAGCGAGCCTCTCGGTTATCAGTAACACACCGTAAAGATACCGCCACCTGTTGGCAATCTTCACGGCGACGGACGGCGAGGTAGCGCGGTAGGTGGATTGCACGCAAACGTGGGCTACGCGGCGCAGCGGAGCCTGGCTAACCCGCTTGGTCCATCTCACAATGTCAAGGCGAACGCCTTCTAACCCCGAGAAAAAAAGCCGCGGACGAGGCGAATTAGATAGCGCCAGAAATTGATTAAAATCCCCTGGCGTGCGACGCGGCCTGCGGCGGCAGCCTTCAATTCAGCGTCGGCGGCGGCGAAAAATTGGCCGAAGGTCATCTTCGCGGCGCTCTCCAGCATTCGCTGGCCCACCTGCATCACGGGACCGCCAACCTGAACGTCGCCGCCGTATTTGACCAGGGTTGCATCCTGTCCCTTGGCCTCCAACTCGATTGTGCCGGAACCGCGCATGAAGCCCTGAGCGCCCTTGCCGTCAACCAGAACCCGGTAAAATTCCGGTGGACGGCGCTCTTGGATCTTGATCTTACCGCTGTAGACGCCCTTGACCGCTGCAACCCCGATGCTCACGGTGCCGGCGAACTCGTCCGGGCTAAGGATGTCGAGCTTTTGGACCCCAGGCACGAGGCGTGCGAGGCGGTTGGGATCATTAAGCAGTTCCCACACCTCTTCTCGGCTGGCCGAAAGGAGCTGCTCACCGCTGATTTTCATCGTTGTTTCAAACGCGCCGCTAGAAGTGGTTGCGTCCAGTACCTGACCAAGATTCCTGACAGCCGTCTAGCGCGGGTCTTTAACGACGACAGCGCTCCAGTGCTTTTTCAATTGCTCGCCGCGTGTACACACGCGCCAACTCCGCGCGGAAGTCCGCCGAGGCATGGATATCGGACAAGCAATCAATTCCGTCGGCGGCGTGAGCGGCTGCCGCGGCTATCGCTCCAGCCTCGGGCTTCTTACCCGCTAGGGCTGATTCGACGCCGCTTGCGCGAAACGCCTTGGGTCCAAGGCCAGTGATGCCGACACGCACTTTCTCGCAGTTGCCGTCGCGTCCCACGCCTACCAATGCCGCAACCCCCACCAGCGCAAAGCCTGAGGCGGGCTGCGGATGCTTAAGATAAGCGCTTCCGCTGTTGGGACCAGGCGGGGCAAAGGAGATTTGGCGCAAAATCTCGTCCGGGTTCATCACCGTGGTAAGCAGATCAACAAAGAAGTCCTGCGCTTTCACCGTTCGAGTGCCTTGGGCGCTCTCCAGCTTGATCTCGCCCTCCAAGGCCAAGACCGCGGCCGGATAGTCGGCCGCAGGGTCCGCATGGGCCAGCGCCCCGCCCACCGTTCCGCGGTTGCGCACCTGGACGTCGCCAATCTGGGCTGCCGCCTCGGCCAAGGCTTGCAGCTTGTTCTGGATCACTGCCGAGTCCGCGACTTCTCGATGAGTGACGCCGGCGCCGATCACCACCTTACCGCCCTCTTCGGCGATTTGCCCCAGCTCGCTGACCGAGCCGATATCTATAAGATGGGCCGGTTGCGCCAGCCTAAGCTTCATCATCGGCAGCAGGCTGTGCCCTCCGGATAACAACTTGGCGTCTTGCCCGAAGCGCGTGAGCAGCGCCAAGGCGTCTTTAACACTTTGCGCGCGATGATACTCAAAACTCGCTGGAAACATTTGTTTTAACCCTTCTTTGCCGACTTGGCTTCTTGGATGGCACGCCAAATCTTTTCGGGCTTAAGCGGCATATCAAGGTGCCTGATCCCGAATGGCTTTAGTGCGTCGATTACCGCATTGGCAACGCACGGCGTCGAACCGATAGTCCCCGCCTCGCCGACACCCTTGACGCCAAGCGGGTTGAGGTTCGTCGGGGTAACGGTATTGGCCATGTCGATTTTCGGCACCATCGTGGCCTTTGGCACTGCGTAATCCATCAGGGAGGCGGTGACTAGTTGACCATTCTCGTCGTAGACGGTCTCTTCGTACAGCGCCTGCCCCAGTCCCTGAGCAATGCCTCCCTGGACCTGGCCATCTACCAGGAGCGGGTTGATGATCTGGCCACAATCGTCCACGGCCACGTAGCGCAGGAACTTGACGTTACCAGTCTCTGGGTCGACCTCCACCACCGCGATATGAGTGCCGAACGGGAAGGTGCATCCGCCCGGCTCGAAGAAAGCGCTGGCATCCAGCCCCGGCTCAACCCCGGGTATCGGCTGCTTGTAGCCGTAAGCTGCTTCCACCACCTTTTGCAGCGGGATCGATTTGCTGGAGTCCGAGGCCAGAGCGATCGTGCGGTTGGTAAAGACGAGTTGCTGAGGTGGGACCTCCATCAGCCGCGAGGCGATGGTTTTCATCTTCTCCTGAACTTTGCCCAGGGCCATCACGAGCGCGGTCCCGCCCAGCGCAGTCGCCCGGCTGCCAAAGGTTCCGATTCCATACTGAACGACCGCGGTGTCGCCGTGAATGACGGTGACATCGTCAATGTCGATCCCCAAGGCGTCGGCCGCAATCTGGGCGAACGAGGTCTCTTGGCCTTGCCCGTGGGGCGAGACGCCGGTCAGCACGGTGACTTTGCTGTCGGGCTCGACACGCACCGTTGCGCTTTCCCAGCCGCCTCCCTTGAGCTTCGGCGGCAACAGCGCGGAGGGCCCGATTCCGCAGATTTCAACGTAAGTCGAGAGTCCGATTCCCAAGTAGCGCCCTTGCTTGCGCGCTTCGGCCTGCTCGGCGCGCAGCTTGTCGTAGCCGACCATCTCCAGCGCCTTGTTGAGCGCGTTCTCGTAGTCGCCCGAGTCGTACTGCAGGCCACCGGCGGTCGTGAACGGAAAGGCGTCTTTGGGGATGAAGTTCTTGCGGCGCACCTGAATCGGGTCTATCCCCAGTTCCGCGGCAACCATGTCCATCGTGCGTTCAATCAAATAGCACGCTTCCGGACGCCCCGCGCCACGATAAGCATCGGTCGACATCTTATTGGTGAAAATCAGGTTCTGTTCGAAGGCAAGGGCGCCCAGCCTATAGCAGCCCGGGATCATGAGGGCCGTGAAAGAGGGAATGGCCGGGGTAAGCAGATGCAGATAAGCGCCCATGTCGCAGAAGAACTTGGCTTTGATCGCCAAGATGGTGCCGTCGTTCTTGAACCCGACCTCGACGTAGGTCACGTGGCCGCGTCCGTGAGTCGTCGCGGCCATGTTCTCGCGTCGGGTTTCGATCCATTTGACCGGCCGGTTCAGCTCTCTGGCGAGGTAGCCGACCAACGCCTCCTCGGCGTAGACGTTCAGCTTGGCGCCGAACCCGCCGCCCACCTCGGGCGCTATCACGCGAATCTTGTTTTCCGCCAAGTGG
>JAJYYI010000053.1 GCA_021801125.1 Deltaproteobacteria bacterium
TTCACGCTGTTTGATAGTTCAAGAATCATTATGCCGCTGGCGGATCATTACACGGCGCAGCCGGACCTGAGCCTGTTCGTCCACACCGGATTTCCTTACAGTGGCGACTATGGCGCTGATACGGCGTCTGGGCGAGCCGCGCGAGAAAGGTCCAAGCGGCGCTGATGGTGGCGCGGCCGAACCTCTCGGCGGTGAGCCAGACAAAAAATAACCGAGTGAGTGCGAAAAGCTCCGCGCAGAAAGCCCTGACCGCGCGCAAGCGTGGAAAAACGCCCGGCTTCAAAGAGAGCGCGCGCCCTGAAGGAAACGTCACCATCCCCGGCCTTCCTCATCCTATGCCGGCCGAAAGGAGCATCGCTCCCACCGAGGTCGATACCAAACCGCTTTGGGCGCTCTTGAAACTTGGCAAATACCGAACGCTCGAACAGCGTATCGCGGTGCTGAAGAAGTATTATCCCGGCTGGGAGCCTCCCGCCCCGCTGGCGGCTTCTCTTTATGTTGAGGAGGCTGCGCAAAGACGAAACGACCAGGAGATGCTTGCGGCGTACGCGCGATGGCCGGAGTTTTTCTCCTGCACGCGCATAGGAAATCTCTGGGAGCTTGCCGATGCCGATCTGAGACTGGGGCGCGCCGCTGACGGCTTGTCCGTCTACAAAAAAATTCTCGCGAGTTGCGCCAACGAAGACGATCGCCTCGTGACGCTTGCGCGCGCGCTTACGCAGTTTTCACCAGGTGACATTAAAGACTTGATTGAAGCCGAACGTTCACGCGCCCTGGGATCGAAGGCGAGCAAGATCTACAACGACATCCGCTACCACTTCTACGCGCGATGGTTTTACAAGGCGGCCAAGGGGCGCAAGTGGGCAGCCGCCAGCCATGCGGCGCAGGCAATCGCCCCCGAAGTCAAAGTGCGTCGCGACGCGGGCCTGGCGTCCGCGATCGGCTGGATGGAGTTGAAGCGGCACAAGGCGGCAGCGGCACTCCCGTGGTTTAAAGCGAGCTTTGGTTGGAAGCCGGAGGCGGATACCGCCTTGGGTTTAGCGGTGGCGCTTCGCGCGCTCGGCAAATTCAACGCCGCTTACGGGGTGGCGAGCCGCTTTCCGCAACATCGCCGGCTTACCGACCTGCGCAAGGACATCCTGGCGCGCCGCGCGAGATCGGCCTACATCGCCGGAAAGTACGACAGGGTGTTGAGGCTCGTGGCGAAAAGCGTCCGCCTTGGCCCCCTGCGCCACGACGTTGCGCTATTCGACGGCTGGGCGCACTACCAGAAGGGCGATGCGGCAGAGGCCGCGCCGATCTTCGAGCGTCTTTACCGAAAGGACCGCGACGCGCCTTCGGCGATCGGCTTGATCTTCTCGCTGATGCGCCTCAAACACTGTCGGCGCGCGCTCCATCTTGCCGCAAAGTTTCCCGGCGCTCTCACCGCAATTCTCGAACCCGAAAAAGGCATCAAGCTCAAGACGCCTACGGGACCGATTGTCGGCCTCGGGGCAACCACCGTTCCATCCGACACCCGGTACCTGTTCTTTTCGGCTTGGCTCTTCGACGCGATCAACGCGCGCCATTACAAGACCGCGGATTGGATCGTGCGGAAGATTCAAGGCGGCGTCCGTGCGAAGCGCTCGGCTCGCTTAAACGCGAGCGTCGGATGGGTCGAACTCAACGTCAAAAAATACGGGGCGGCGGCGGCTTGGTTTGAAGACGCGATCGCCGATGCTTCGCCGAACTGGCCGGGAATGGAGGATGCCGCTTACGGACTTGCGCTCGCGCAACTGAAGGCCGGCAAATATGGTGCCGCCGCGGCAACCGCGAAGGTCTGGGGCCCCCGCTTCGCTCGCTTGAGCCGTCTCTACGGCGAGGCGCTGATGGAACAGGCGAGAAAGGACTACGGCGCGGGGAACTACAAAAAGAGCCTCGAACTCGCGCGCCGGGCCGCAAACGCGCTTCCCGGCCGGCGCGACCCGAAGATGCTCGAAGCCTGGAATTACTATCACCTCCGCGACTTCGCCCGAGCGGAAGCGGAGTTTGAATCGCTGTACCGCGCGCATCCGGACCGGGAGAGCGCTTTAGGACTCGCCTACACCTTGCAGCGCCAGGGTGATTTGGACGAGCTTCAACAACTCGCCAAATCCCTGCCGGGACCTTTGCAGTCGCTTGCGACCAGCATCGTCGCCCGACAGGACTTCGACGCGGGCCAGTTCCTGCGCGCCGCCAGCCTTGCTCCCAAACAGTTCCCCGATCTGGAGGGTATCGCTTCGCCGGCTGTCGGCGCCGGCTTCACGTGGTGGTCAATTAGCGGCACTCCGGGCACCAGCCGACTCGTCGGCATGGCGGAAACCATCCAAGCCCGAGAGACCCTTGGGTTTCAGCGGTTCACTCTCGACCTGAACGTTTTGCAACTTGATTCGGGCGGTATAACGCCGGCACCGATGGTCAACACGGTGGGCTCGGTCGCTCCCGGCAAACCCGCGCGCTTCAGTCCGATTTCCGAATTGGCGGACGGCTTTGAGCCCGTGATTAGCTGGTCGAGGGAGGGTGAAAGAGTCTCGCCCTTCGTCCAACTCGGTCTTACCCCGCTCGGTGGTGAGGTTGCTCCCACCGCGATCGGGAATGCCGGCGTCAACCTGCTCTACGGCCGCACCAAGCTGACCGCGGCTCTCACGCGCCAGCCGATCGCCCAGTCGCTTCTTTCGTTCACTGGCCTCCGCGACCCAGCAACCGGCGTGGCCTTCGGCCGGGTGGTCGAGAGCGGGGGTAAATTCCATCTTTTCCGGCAGTTGAGCTCCCACTGGGGCGCCGCTGTTGGCGGCCGGGTCGGCCGGGTCACGGGCGTCAACGTTGCAAATAACCGGGATCTTTTCGGGTCCGCCAGCCTCGACTACTCCCTCAACCTAAAGCGGTTCCAATACCTGTCAATCGGACCCTCCTATCAGTATGAGAGTTTCCAGCGCAACCTGAGCGGCTTCACCTTCGGCAACGGTGGATATTACAGTCCTCAATCGTTTAATGCGGCCGGGATAGCAGCCAGCTTCCAGACCCGCGAGTCGCGCCCGTTGCTCGTAAAGGGAACCGCCTTCGCGGGCTGGCAGACGGCAAGAGAAAACGCGGCGCCTTTGTTTCCATTTTATAACAGCGGCGCGTTTACCCCGGCGATCCCGAGCACCGGGCCGAACGATTATGCCGCGCTACAGGCGGTCTACGTCCTTGGCCCATATCTGGCCCTGGAGGGAAACGTGGCTTACCTGAAAAGCCCGCAGTACAATTTCCTCGCCGTGGGTGGCCAGCTCCGCATCACCTTTGGCTCACGGCGGGAGATGTTCAGCGCCGATCTTTGGCAGCCAAGCCCAATGACTCCAATACCCTTGGTTCCTTAAGAGCGGCGATGGCGCTTGAGCTATTCAATTGCTATAGGCGTCGCCGACACCCGGATTCACGTTCGGAGGCAGGCTGGTTACCGCGGTTCCATACCATGCGCTGAAACGCCACACTCAAGCGCTGGCCAGGAAGAGCGGGGCGCATATGAGCCGAGATGCCAATTTTGCTGCTGAATGTGAGTAGCGGTTCGATAGTCATTCAGGCGTTTCGATTATCAACGCGCGGTCGCGATCGGTTACAGCATGACGAGCGCGTGGCGCGGCGTCGAGCTTCGAGAGCGCGAATAACACGCGTATAGCCAACGACCGTGCGGAAGCCGCGCACCGCTTCGAGCGCGTCGGCCGCGGTCCAGCGCTGGATCATCGCGCCGTCCCGCCAGCACCGCATCTCGCGCACCCGGCCGAGATTCCTGATCGGCTTGGTCGAGGAAAGCGCTCGCTCAAGGCTCTCCGTCGGTCCCGGCCGCATCCGGGTGAGCGTCTCTTCCATCCGCATATGTTCACCAAGCTGTTTAAACGAGTTGTTCGCTTGGCACATAGTCGGAACGGCGCGCATTCTGAACGCGCCAAGAATTCCGGCGCCCAAGCCAATGAGCTTGGCGGGCGGAGTGTGCCCGTCATGTCGGCCCCGGGATCGCCTGCCGCCGGCGGTCCGAAGCCACCGACGACCGATGAGAGATCCGCGAGCCAGACCGCCTACCGGGCGCTAACGCTCGGCTTCTTGTTGGCCGCAGCGCTTCAGTTCAGCTACGTATTCGCTTACGACTCGGCCGAACGGCGCCTGCTAGACCGGCTCTTGGCCATCAGCGGTTTTAGCGTGGCCGTGTTGCTTGTTTTTGCAGTCCTGTGCCGGACCGGCTTCTTGGAGCGCCGCTGGCGCCTGGCCGCGCTGGTGGTCGTTGCGATTTTGCTGGGCGGCACCGTTCTGGGAATTTCACTTCCGGTCGCCAACCGAGATTACCTTGGGTTTTTGGGGCTGAGCCTGATGATAGGGGCCGGCGTCCTGATGCCCTGGGACGGCTGGTGGCAGGCGGCACTGGGCTTGCTTGGCGTCGCTTCGCTGCTGGCAACCCAGAGGTGGTGCCCGCACTCTCAGTTTCCACACCTGCTCTATTGGACATTCATCTTGGCATTCGCGGGCCTGGCCGAGTTCGTGGTCTGCAAGCGCGTCGGCGACCAACGAAAGCTGGCTGAGGGGTGGGCGGGGCTGGCGGACGCCCAGCGCCGGGTTGCCGAGAGCGAGCGCGAATTTCGGGTTCTCTTCGACTTCAATCCCGATCCGCTCTCGGTCAACGCGGTTGAGGATGGCAAATATCTGGAAATCAACTGCGGGTGGCTAGCAGGGTTGGGATACACGCGCGCGGAAGTGCTCGGCCAACGGCCGCTCGACCTGGGCATCTGGGCAAACCGCGACGACCTCCGCGCTGTGGACCGCGTCCTGCGCACCCAAGGCGAGGTCACCAACTATGAGGCGGAGTTTTGCGGAAAGGATGGGAGCCGTTTCACCTGCCTGGTTTCAGCGGTTGTCACCCGGATGGGCGGTGCGGACGTGGTCCTGGCTTGCGTGCGCGACGTTTCCAAGTACAAAGAGTCCGAGCGGCGGCTGCGCGACAGCGAGAATAAGTTCAGGCAAATCTTCGAGTCGTCGTACGACATGATTATGCTCTTGGACCATGCTACCGGTGCGATCGAGGAGGTAAACGCGGAGTTTACCCGATGGACTGGTTTCTCACGCGAAGAGGCCATCGGCAGGCGCCCAGTGGACCTCGGGCTGTGGAAGACCGCGACCGATTATGTCCGGTTTCTCGAAATTCTGCGCACTCAGGGGCATGTGCAAAACTTCGAGGCGGAGTTCATAGCCAAGGACGGGCGTCCGGCGACCCGTTTGCTTAGCAGCGCCCAGGTCGGGATTGGCGGTCGAACGCTCCGGCTCAGCGTGTCGCGCGATATTACGGAGCTGAAAAGGGGGCGGCAATTGCTGGAAGTGCTGCTCTCAGGGACTGAGAAATCGCTCGATGCGGGGAGCGAATCCGGTCTGTTCCGCGAGATTTGCGAGCACCTGACCGCGACCGGGTTGTTTGTTGGGGCTATCATCTGGCGGCCGGACGAAGCCGGCAGGCTGCGTTGCGCTTGCGCCAGCCCCGATGGCATTGCGGGAGTCGCGCGGGAGACGAACCCGCCGGTGGTCGATGATAACCGCCCTGAGCAATGGCCCGAGGCGCGGGCGTGGCGGACGGGAGAGACGCAGCGCATCGATGAATTTTCCATGGCCAACGCTCCTGAAGCGTGGCACCGGCTTGCCGAATGCGAGGGCGCGCAATGCGCCCTGGCAACACCCATCCGCCGCAATGGCGGCCTCTACGCGGTCCTGACCGTAACTTGCGAACAGGCACACCTGGCTCAATCTCCGCTCAAGGCTCTGACGGTGCGCTCGATTGAGCAGCTTGCCCGGCTGGTGGGACGGATGTTGGAGGAGATTGAGCTAAAGGCCGAGCTAAGATCCAAACACAAATCGGAGCGGTGGCTCGCGCGGCACGACCCTCTTACTCGGCTGCCGAACCGGCGTGCCTTTGAGGAATTCCTGCCCAGCGCGTTGGCGCGGGCGGACCGGCATCGTCGCTTGCTCGCCATTTGCATACTCGACATCGACGATTTCAAGTTAGTGAACGACCGCTACGGACATGCCGCTGGCGACCATGTGCTACGGGTTATTGGTGGTCGCATTCAGGCCGCCTTGCGCCGAGCCGATTTTGTGGGCCGGCTGGGCGGCGATGAGTTCGCGCTGATTGCCGAAGACCTGGAGTCCCGAGACGCGATCGCGCCGGTTTGCGATCGGCTGGTGAAAACGCTGAGCGCGCAGATCTCCCTGCCACGCCGCGACGAGAATCTCTGTATGGCGGTATCCATTGGGATCGCGTTATACCCTGGCGATTCAACGGATCCGCAGGTCTTGCTCGACCGTGCCGACAAAGCGCTCCACAGGCTGAAGGCCGCCAAGGCCGACCGTCCCCGCTGCTGGGTCACCTTCGGGGAAACATTCCCGGTACAAGCCGCGTCATCGCCGAGTCCGGACCTGTTTTACGAGGATGAATTAAGGGTGCACTACCAGCCGATCATCAACCTCCGCACCGGCGCGGTGGTCGCGGTTGAGGCGCTGGCCCGGCTCCAGCGCGGGGACGGCCTGATGTTGCCCGGCCAATTCCTCGAGAATTTCAACCGCGCCGCTCGCGAGGCGCTTTTCGGCGCGGTGCTGCGCGAGGGCTTGGCGCTGCTGAACCGCTTGGCCCCGGTCGCCCCCGCGCTTATGTTGTCGGTGAATATCGACGCTGAGGGTCTGTTTGGAGACAGTGCGATTTCCACCCTAAGAGCGGCGTTGGGGGACTCCCATGTGAGACCGCAACGCATAATGCTGGAGTTGTTGGAGACCCAGGACTTGCCAGACTTGCACCTTGTCAGCCGTCGTATCGAAGAGATCCGAGCCTATGGTGTCAAATTGGCGATTGACGACTTCGGCATCCAATTTGCCACGTTTCAGCGCGCGCGCCAATTGCGCGCCTATAGTATCAAATTTGACCAAAGCCTCGTGCGTCATTTCGCCACCGAGCCGGCGGACATGATTGTCCTTTGCACCCTGCAAACGCTTTGTGATGGCCTGCATATCAAGACTTGCGCCGAAGGGGTCGAGACGCTTGACACGCTGGAAATGCTGCGAATTCTCCAGGTTTCCAGCGTACAAGGCTTCCTGATCGCGCGGCCCATGCCGGCTGACGCATTGGTATTGTGGTTGCGCAATTATAAGCCGCTGCACGGCGATGAAGCGCCGCCGCAAACTCTACTCGGCGCTATGGCGCTCCTCACGCGTCTTGTAAACCTTGCGATGTGCGCGGCGAAGGATGCGAGCCCCCTCCGCTATCTGGCCGAGACAGGGCCGATGTCGCTTAGCCCTTTTATTGAGCGCCACGGTTTAACGAAAACGCCTCTCGGCGAGGCCTACGAGGCGCTGAGGGCTACGCTAAAGGCGGCCGAGGCCAAGCAGGGCGATGTCTTGCGTGCCGCTTTTCACGTGCGCGACGAACTCGCTTTGTGCATTCAGGCCAGTGCGCGGGAAAGGCGGAGCGAGGGAGGAGGATGTTGAAGAGCGCGCCGGGCCAAGACATGCGAAAGCGGTAGTATTGCTTGATACTGGTTCTACCTACAAGTGATCAACCACTGACCAATGTCGAGCGGCTCAGCCCTTTGGCGCGACGGCGCCTCGTGGCGGGCGAGCACGTCGGCACGCTGCTGCCAAAGGCGCTAGTAGTCCTCCCGCCAGATCGCGTCGCGCAGATAGAGTGGCAGCCTGCCGCGCCATCGGACCGAGGGCGCGTTTCCGCATCGATCGCCACAGTCACCGTCGCGACGCTCGGGCCTTGTGGTCTCTCTCATTAATAAGTTTACAAAGGCGCCGGAGCTTGTCGAAGATTGAATCAGCCGTGGCGGTCCAGATGAAGGGGCGTTTGGAGTTGTTATAGTGGGTCACGTAGTCGTCGATTTTGCGGACAAGTTCGCGCACGCTGCGAAAGGATCCGCGCGGGATCGCGTGCTGAGTGATGACCAAACCATCGAGCACGTTGAGCGCCGCGAACAACGTCGCGGTGTTGCGGCGTCTAGCCGGATACGGGCGATTGAGCGGACTCGCTGCGGCCGCCGCGCTCCAGCGCCTGTATGGGAGCGCCCGGCTCTACGTCAATTTCTTCCAGCCGTCGTTCAAGCTGGCGAGCAAGCAGCGCGACGGGGCGCTAGGGAAGCTCTGCACAAGTTCATCGATTCGCGTACAACGGAAGCGGTGGATCGACAAGGGCGGAGGTGGGTGATGGGTGATCAGCGCACGTTTGCTTCGATGGCGTGGAGCGCGAAGGGCAAGGTGACCCGGCGTGAGCGCTTTCTGGCCGAGATGGACGCGGTGATCCCGTGGGCTCGGCTGCTTGCGCTGATCGAGCCCCACTACCCCAAGGCCGGCAACGGGCGCCAGCCGCTGGGGCTGGAGAAGATGCTGCGGATCTACTTCCTGCAGCAGTGGTTCAACCTGTCGGACCCGCAGGCCGAAGACGCGATCTACGACAGCGAGTCGATGCGCCGCTTCGCCAGGGTGGAGTTGGGCGACGACGTGGTGCCCGACGAGACCACCATCCTGCGCTTTCGCCATCTGTTGGAAAAGCACAAGCTTACCGGCGCGATCTTTGAGGCGATCGGCGGTTTGCTCGAAGCGAAGGGTCTGTTGTTGCGCGCGGGGACCATCGTGGATGCGACCATTATCGCGGCGCCCTCTTCGACCAAGAACGCGACGGCGACGCGCGACCCGGAGATGAAGCAGACCAGCAAGGGCAGGAACTGGCACTTCGGGATGAAGCTGCACATCGGGGCGGATAAACGCGGGATCGTCCACACCGTGACCGCCACCGACGCGGGCGCGGCCCACATTACGCAGATGCCCGCGCTGCTGCACGGGCAGGAGCGCGAGGTGTTCGGCGACCAGGCCTACTGGAAGGAAGCCGATCGCAAAGCGTTCGAGGCGCGCGGGGTGCGCTACCGGATCAATCGGCGTCCCACTTCGCAGCGGCCGTTGAGCCAGCGCTGGCGGCTGATCAACCGGGCGCGGTCGCGCATCCGTGCTCGCGGCGAGCATGCGTTCCGCGTGCTCAAGCAACTGTGGGGCTTCGCCAAGGTCAGATACCGCGGGCTGGCCAAGAATTTGTGCAGAGCACAGACCATGTTCGCGCTGGCCAACCTCTATCAAGTGGAGTTGACCCGGTTTCGTGGAGTGTGTTGGGGAAGGGAGCGAAGGGAGGAAGACGATGCCGAAAGCACACCCACCATATCCGGCCGAGTATCGGCGGCGGATAGTCGAA